>NZ_JAVRCI010000058.1:0-44137 GCF_034530835.1 Nostoc sp. DedQUE12b
CTGTTCCTTCAGGATGTTCATCCGTAGGTTCCCGCATTACTGCTTCGTGCAGGTTAGGATCGAATTCTTGACCTTCGGGACGCATTGGTGAGACACCCAAGCGCTTCAGGCTATCTACTAATTGTTTGTAAACGCCTTGGTAACTTTTGTGCATGGTCATTTCGCCCTCAGACTGCGGTTTGAGGTGCGATCGCGCCCGCTCAAAATTATCGACTACTGGTAACAATTCCAAAATCGTATTCCGCTTCACCTGCAACTCTAGGTCTTCTTTTTCTTTGCTAGTGCGTTTTCGGTAATTCTCAAAATCAGCGGCAATCCGCATATATTGAGTACTACGCTCTTCTAGTTGCGTTTTGACGGACTCGATTTGTTGAGTCAGTTCTACCAAAGCTGCCCTTTCTACTTCAGTTTTTTCAGTTGCAGCGACGCTATTTTCTGAATTGACAGCAGTATCGCCTGATATATTTGTTTGGGCTGCCACTTGCTCTGTCACCTCGCTGCCAGATTCATTGAAATTAGTTTGGGCTGGGAAGTCACTCTTCATTGCTTGCTTTACCTCTGTTGGTTCACCCAATTGCTGGCTTGTATTGTTTATTTGTTTATTTTCATCGATCATTGTCTATTCATTCCAGATCCTATTTATGGCAGTGTATCTCTATAGCTTGCAACCGTCGTCATCCACGACGTGCCGCTGAGGCTGATTTTATTGCCGACAAGTTCCTGGAAGTGATATAACCGTCTTCTTATTGTGACAAATGGTGAACACGTTAGCCCAGACACCACTAAGGCGGGAACCCGAACGAGTAATTTGCAATAGTAGTGCCAAATGCGACTCGCCCCTTATCTTATTTGAAAATATTTTTAATTTTGAATTTTGAATTCAAAGCAAAGCGACTTCAGGAGTGCTGAGTGCCGTTAGCGGGGCATTGAGCCAGTACAATTATTACTTTTTTGACTCAGCACTCGTTACTCAGCACGGGCTAAACGTCCCACTACCGCTAACAGCACTGTTTAGGTGACTTGCGATTATTACTTTTTTGACTCAGCACTCAGCACTCAGCACTCGTTACTCAGCACTCGTTACTCAGCACTCAGCACTCAGCACTCAGCACTCAGCACTCAGCACTCGTTACTCAGTACTCTGCACTCTTTAGGTGACTCAGGACTTTTTTGGCAAATGAGAATTCTGTCTCACAGGCTGGGAATACTTTAAGCAGAGGTTCCCCCTACTCATTCGCTCATTTATGACTTACTCGTCACCACAACGGCGCAGTACCGCTCTAACTACTAGAACAGAGTTTTCGCCCTTCGGCAACAAGCTAGTGCAATCTGGCTATGTCAATACCGAACAGATGAGGCAGGCATTAATTGAAAGCCGCAAATCTGGCAGACCCTTAACAGAAGTATTAGAGTCAATCACTGGGCAACAACTATCGCCTGAGTTACTCAGGCAATACAAAAAACAGCAGTTATTTGAACTGAAAATATTATACGGAGTTGAATTCCTCGATCCAGAAGTCAATTCCGTTGGCAACACGATGATGGGGAACCTAATTGAAACCCTCATCCCAGTGGATATCTGCCGTCGCCATCGTTTAGTACCGCTCTCGAAACACGAAGACCAAACCCCGCCCTCAGTTTTAGTGGCGATGGTTGCTCCAGATAATCTAGAGGCTTCTGATGACCTGAACCGCATCTTGCGCCCCCAAGGCTTGGCTTTACAGCGCATGGTGATTACCCAGGAAGATTACCAACAGCTAATCAACCAATATCTGGATGAAATGGCTGTTAAGCAAAAGCACCTGGAACGAGAAAACTCTACAGATATTAGTCAGGATTTAGAAAATCTCGGAAATCTCGATATTTCGGATGCTCCTGAAGAAATGGAGGCCGATCTAGGAGCAGCGATGAAGGGTGCGGAGGATGCCCCAGTCATCAACCTAGTCAACAGAATCCTGGCTAAAGCTTTGCATGAGGGCGTTTCTGATATTCATATCGAACCGCAAGAAGAAAACTTACGCATCCGCTTTCGGAAAGATGGCGTACTGCGTGAAGCTTTCCCCCCAATGCCGAAAAAAATCATCCCAGCGGTGACAGCCCGATTTAAAATCATCTCCAATCTAGACATTGCTGAACGCCGTCTACCCCAAGATGGACGCATCCGACGGCTGTTTGAGGGACGTAAGGTGGACTTCCGGGTAAATACCTTGCCCAGTCGCTACGGGGAAAAGGTGGTGCTGCGGATTTTGGATAACTCTTCCACCCAACTGGGATTGGATAAGTTAATTACCGATCCAGAGACTTTGAATATTGTCAAGGATATGGTCAGCCGTCCCTTTGGGCTAATTTTGGTAACTGGGCCAACTGGTTCCGGGAAAACAACTTCGCTGTATTCTGCACTCTCAGAAAAGAACGATCCCGGTATTAATATCAGTACTGTAGAAGACCCCATTGAGTACAGTCTTCCAGGGATTACTCAAGTACAAGTGATTCGAGAAAAAGGATTAGATTTTGCTACCGCTTTGCGGGCTTTCTTGCGACAAGATCCAGATGTGCTACTGGTGGGTGAAACGCGGGATAAGGAAACGGCAAAAACAGCGATTGAAGCTGCCTTGACTGGTCACTTAGTATTAACTACCTTACATACCAATGATGCCCCAGGAGCGATCGCTCGTTTGGGAGAAATGGGGATTGAGCCTTTCATGGTTTCTAGTTCCCTGATTGGCGTTTTAGCTCAACGTTTGGTGCGGCGTGTATGTTCTGAATGTCGTGTTCCCTACACTCCCACAACCGACGAACTAGCTCGTTATGGTCTATCAGCTTCCTCTGATGTGGGAGTCACCTTCTATAAAGCTAACACCTTGACATTAGATGCGATCGCAGATGCCAAAGCCAAAAATCACCTTTGCCCAAAATGTAATGGTGTCGGCTACAAAGGGCGTTGTGGTGTTTATGAAGTCATGCGAGTCACCGAAAACCTACAAACTCTGATCAACGAAGATGCACCCACCGAACGCATCAAAGAAGTGGCAATAGAAGAGGGCATGAAAACCTTGCTGGCTTACAGTTTGGACTTAGTGCGTGAAGGTTCCACCACTTTAGAAGAAGTAGAACGAGTGACGTTTACTGATACTGGTCTGGAAGCAGAGTTAAAAGCCAAACGCAAGACTGGTCTTACCTGCCGGAGTTGCGATGCCACATTGAAACAAGAATGGCTGGATTGTCCTTACTGTATGACACCTCGGTTTTAAGACTAATAGTCATTGGTCATTAGTCATTAGTTGATGCTTAGTAACTTTAAACAAAGGACAAATGACAACGGACAAAAGACAAATAACAAACATTAAAAGGAAGCAGAACTATGGAAATGATGATTGAAGACTTGATGGAGCAGTTGATTGAAATGGGTGGCTCGGATATGCATTTATCCGCAGGTTTGCCTCCCTACTTCCGCATCAGTGGCAAACTTACCCCTATAGGTGAGCATGTATTGACAGCCGATCAATGTCAAAGGCTGATTTTTAGTATGCTCAACAATACCCAGCGTAAAACTTTAGAGCAGACTTGGGAGTTGGATTGTTCTTATGGTGTCAAAGGTTTGGCTCGTTTCCGGGTCAATGTCTATAAAGAGCGTGGTGCTTATGCTGCTTGCTTACGAGCATTAAGTTCTAAGATTCCTAACTTTGAAAAATTAGGTCTGCCAGATATCGTGCGGGAAATGTGCGATAAGCCTAGAGGACTTATCCTGGTGACAGGCCCTACAGGTTCTGGCAAGACAACTACTCTAGCGGCAATGATTGACTTGATTAACCGCACCAAGGCAGAGCATATTTTAACGGTGGAAGACCCGATTGAATTTGTTTATGAACCAATTAAAAGCTTGGTTCACCAGCGGCAACTAGGAGAAGATACTAAAAGCTTTGCTAATGCTTTGAAAGCAGCCTTGCGGGAAGATCCAGATATTATTCTGGTGGGGGAAATGCGCGATTTGGAAACAATTTCTTTGGCGATTTCCGCAGCAGAAACAGGACACTTGGTATTTGGTACGCTACACACTAGTTCCGCCGCCCAAACAGTTGACCGGATTATTGACGTTTTCCCTCATGAAAGACAAACCCAAGTGCGAGTGCAATTGTCTAACTCATTGGTGGGGGTATTTAGCCAAACCTTGGTGTCCAAGAAAAACCCTAAACCCGGTGAATATGGTCGGGTGATGGCTCAAGAAATTCTGATTGTCACTCCTGCTATTTCCAACTTGATTCGAGAAGGCAAAACATCTCAAATTTACTCAGCGATTCAAACTGGCGGCAAATTGGGAATGCAAACTCTGGAGAAGGTTTTAGCCGATTTTTATAAAGCAGGGACGATTTCTTTTGAGGCGGCAATGTCTAAGACTTCTAAGCCAGATGAAATTCAACGTCTCATTGGTAATGCTACACCACAAGCTGCCGCAGGTGCTAAACCCGGTACAGCAGCCAAAGCACATTAAAAGAATTGGAGATAGGGGAAATGAAGAATATTTCATCCCCTTGAGTATTTTGAATTTTGAATTTTGAATTTATTTATGCCAAACTTTGTTGCCCGGGTTCGGGATTCACAAGGAAAATCTCGAACAGAAAAAATTGTTGCTGAATCCTTGGTACAAGCTCGTACTAATCTCAGAGATCAAGGTTTTGTAATCCAAGAACTCAAGCAATCTCAGGGATTTCAGCCAGATGTTGCCTTCAAAAATTTCCAGAATTCCTTAGTTAAGGTTTCTGTAAAAGACAAAGCCGTTTTTTCCCGTCAATTTGCCGTTTTGATGAATGCGGGAGTTGCGATCGTTAGAAGTCTGGGGGTGCTTTCCGAACAGTGTAGTAATACTAAACTGAAACAAGCCCTTATGGAAATTAGTACCGATGTTCAAAGCGGAATGAATCTTTCCGAAGCAATGCGGAAGCATCCTGACTGTTTTGATGGATTATATGTGAGTATGATTCAAGCTGGCGAAGTTGGTGGTGTTCTAGACGAAGTATTGAATCGTTTAGCTAAATTGTTAGAAGATGTTGCCCGTTTACAAAACCAAATTAAATCAGCATTGTCTTATCCAACGGTCGTGGGTTTTATAGCAGTTGCTATCTTTCTCGGTATGACCATTTTTCTTATTCCGATTTTTGCCACGATTTTTACACAACTTGGAATCACATTACCACCTCTAACGCAATTCTTGATGGATGCTAGTAAGTTTTTGAGAAGCCCGGGTGCTTTAGTTCTTCTTGCTGCTCTTATCGGACTGAAATTTGCCTTTACACAATACGGTAAAACTCCTGTTGGTCGCATCACAATCGATCGTTTTTCCCTGAAGATGCCATTGTTTGGTGACTTAATTCAAAAATCTTCAGTTGCCCGCTTTAGCCGGACTTTTGGTTCTTTGACTCGTTCGGGTGTACCAATTTTAACTTGCTTAGAAATTGTCCGAGATACATCAGGAAACCAAGTGATTGCCAATGCCATAGATGCAGCCCGTATGGAGATTCAACAAGGGGGCATGATTAGTATTGCTTTGCAAAAAGATGCCGTTTTTCCGGCTATGGCAATTCAGATGATTAGTATCGGAGAAGAAACTGGAGAATTAGATGCAATGTTGATGAAGGTTGCCGATTTCTATGAAGATGAAGTCGAGCAAGCAGTAAAAGCAATGACTAGTATTTTGGAACCACTGATGATTGTAGTTCTAGGGGGAATGGTGGGAACCATTTTGTTAGCGATGTATCTGCCTATGTTTGCGGTATTTGAAAAGCTGGGATAAAGGATTAATAGTTAAGAGTTAGAAGTTATGAGTTAGGAATAGAAACATTTTATTTCTAACTTTTAACTCCTAACTGATTAATTTTATTCTTAACTCCTAGCTCCTCACTATTTAGTAAACTATGACTGTGCAAAAATCTCAGTACGAAGCGAGTTTGGCAGAGTATAGCAATCATCTAGCTGCGATCGCCTTACTAAAGCAATATCGGCCATACTTGGAGATGATTCCCAGTCTGCGCCGTCCAGATGAAAGTGTTATCACTATACCCTTACCAATTGTCCGGCTTCGCAATACTGCTACAACAGCCCCACAAACGATTTGCTTACCCTGTGATGTGGCAATTTTGATGTGCGATCCAGAGTGGAAAATTAAAACTGGAGCAGAAATTTTAGTCTTCATTCATCGCGCTGACGAAGACTTTTCTGATTTGTTAGGACGTTGGCGACAAACCCAAGTTTATCTAGACAATGATTATGAGTGGTTGATGCCTCTCCGTCACAGTCATATTTTGAGTGAGGGAGCTAATGCTATATATCCTCTGTTTATCGTTTTTAGTGAGACTTTAGAACGCATCCAAAGAGGCCTGGTGGGAGCCGAACTCCCATTTATTATACAAGCTTCAGATTTGCTGGTTGAGGATAATTTCACAGATATTTTCTCTTCACAAACTCCACCAGCTTAGGTACTTACAGCAGAATCCAGAATTCAAAATTCAAGAGTAAAATACGCTTTATACCTGCGTAATAGACAAATCGTTGTGTACCTCACTAGCTTAAAATCTGCTGTATAGTCAAAAAAACATCCCATCTATGCGGGACGCTTTGCGAACGTAGAACGCAAAGACTTGCATCTCTATAAATGTACTAAGCGTGAAACTACATATTTTTCCCCCCTTTTGCTAAACTAGAGGGGTTTTATTATGTGCATCTTCATACAAAATTGTTATAAGTAGCCACACAACAGACTTTCACCTCTACCAAGCTACAAATTAGCTCGTTAGACATCCGTGAAAAGGCTAGTTCTACAAAAATTTATTTTTACTTTTTGAAGAGTAATGAGGATTTGGCAAAGATTCAGTAATCTTACTGTTGCCAATAAAGAATTGTCATAAAATTAGAGACATTTAAAAGCAGATATTCTATACTAATGAATCGTTTTCCTCAAAAAACAACGGATTCTCAAGAGAGCATTTCACAACAAACTCAGTTGAGTCAGATGTGTGGTTCCAAACGGCTATTTCGCGATCGCTATGAAATACTGCAAATTTTAGGTAGGGGTGGTTTTGGTGTGACATTTTTAGCCAAAAATGCCTTATTACCTGGGAATCCACTTTGTGTTATTAAACAGCTTTGTCCAAAAGTTACTAGTCCCCAAAGTTGGCAAAGGGCGTGTATGCGCTTTGAAAAAGAAGCAAGAACTTTAGGCCAACTCGGTAGTCATTCGCAAATTCCCATGCTGTTAGACTACTTTCAGGCGAATGGGGAATTCTTTTTAATTCAAGAATATGTGCCGGGTTTGACTTTGGCGCGAGAAGTACGGCAAACTGGGCCCAAAAGTGAAGCCTCGGTTAAGCAGTTCTTACAGGAATTATTACCTGTATTACAGTATCTTCATAAACATCATGTGATTCATCGGGATATTAAGCCCCAGAATTTATTGCGGTGTGAATATGATGGGCGCATAGTGCTGATTGATTTTGGTGCGGTGAAAGAGAAATTAGTTGATGCTTGTGAAAACTCAATCAATCAAGCTGTAAATACCAACTTTATCGGCACTAGAGGATTTGCACCACCAGAACAGTTTTCTCTACGTCCAGTTTATGCCAGTGATATTTATGCACTGGGTGTAACTTGTATTTATATGTTGACTGCGAAAAGTCCTTTAGAGTTGGACTACGACCCAAAAACTGGTGAAATATCTTGGCAAAAACAGGTAAATATCAGCAATAGTTTCGCCCAGATTTTAGGAAAAATGGTGAAAATCACTTTAGAAGAGCGGTTTAAAACTGCCGATGATGTGATGAAAGCTTTAAGTAGTGAAAGTTATTTGCCTACTTTGGCGAACTGTCTAACTACCCAAAAATTAAATAATAAAAGTATTACACAACACGAAATTACACAAAACAAAATTACACAACATGAAATTATACAACACGAAAATTATGATGTATATATGCCACCTGTAGCCAGAACTGCTAGTGCCATTAGGAAATGGAGAGCAAGATTCAAGGAAACAAGATAGCCCATACAGCAGAATTCAGAATTCAGAATTCAGAATGGGCTACGTCTCGCTGCACTAACAGGAGTAAAACACGCTTTCTACCTGGGTAACAGACTTAGCTTTTGTACCTCAAGAACTTGAAATATGCTCTATCTTGCAGCCTTTTTTAGCTAAAGTATCAAATGAATAATTAATTATGGACAATTTAAAATAGCCAAAACAAATTTAGTAAGAATTTTAACTATATTCAATAATCAGTAATGATTAATTAATCAGGGTTTATCTTCAGTACTTAGTCAATTTTTGCTTGCCAAGATACAAGCAAAATTACTAGGTTTAAAAGTTCAAAAAAATATTTTTATTCAGATTATTATATAATCGATAGAATAATTAATCTTATGGCTCTCGTAGTTTTCCACAGATGAGGAAGACTGAGTACTATTTACAAAAGCTAACTATATAAGTAATTCCCCAATCCCCAGAACAGGGTTTATCTACCACAAGTAAGCGAGAGTCAATTATCTTAAGGGAAAGTTCGGGGCAAACTTAGCCTAAGTTGTCATGCAGTCGCGCCTGTCAGATCATGATCTGCTGCTTAAATCCCGATTGCTCAAATCCCCTGAATCCCAATGGAAAGAAGTTTTGCCAAAGTTGTAGCACCCCGCTGGTGTCACTTTTAAGAAATCGCTTTCGTGTCATCCGAGTCCTTTCAGATGAGGGGGGATTTGGCAGAACCTATCTATCAGAAGACGTAGATAAACTCAGTGAACGTTGTGTTATCAAGCAATTAGCTCCAAAATTCCAAGGAACTTGGTCGCAAAAAAAGGCGATGGAGTTGTTTGCAGAAGAAGCGCAGCGACTACAAGACCTTGGGGAACATCCCCAAATTCCAACTTTGATAGCTTACTTTGAGCAAGACGGCTGTCTATATTTGGTGCAGCAGTTTATCAATGGAGATAATTTGTTAAAGGAGTTGCAACAACGCAAGGCTTATAACGCTAGAGACATTCAATCTATTTTGCTAGATTTACTGCCCATCCTAAAATTTATCCACGATCGCAAAGTTATTCATCGAGACATCAAACCAGAAAATATTATCCGCAATAAGAATGATGGGCGATTATGCCTGATTGATTTTGGCTCCTCAAAGCAATTTACCGCCAAAGTTCAGCAGAAATCTGGGACATCCATTGGTTCACATGGTTATTCTCCCCTAGAACAAATTAGAGATGGCAAAGCTTTTCCCGCCAGCGACTTGTTCGGTGTGGGGGCTACCTGCTTTCATCTGCTAACGGGAAATTCACCGTTTCAGTTGTGGATGGAATCTGGGTATGCCTGGGTAAGTAATTGGCGGGAATATTTGCAAAGTCCGTTAAATCCTGAGTTGGATTTTGTCATCGACAAGCTTTTAAAAAAAGATATCCAGGAACGTTACCAGTCAGCCGAAGAAGTCCTGAGAGACTTGACTCCCAAACAACTCCTCGCCCTGCCACCTGCGGGTAAGTCATCGGGGAAATTACCACCAACTAAAGCACCAGCTTTACGAAAAAGTTATCCCTTACTGAGAATTTTAATCTTGGTAAGTGCTTTCATCCTGTTGTTTGGATTCAGCGAGTCTTGGTATAAAAATTTTCGCCGTATTCCAACCAGTTTGGTCTCTAGGTTGATTCAACACAATAGTCCTGTTAAAAATGACGCGATTTTAAGTCAGATTAGCTTGGGTAAGGTTTCCTTAGCTAACACCCTCCAAGGACACGAAAACTCAGTTTTATCTGTCGCCATCACCCCCGATGGCAAAACCATAGCCAGCAGTGGCGACGATCGCACAATCAAACTTTGGAATCTCGCAACCGGAAAACTGATCTCTTCACTCACCGGGCATTTTCAGCAAGTGAATGTCGTAGTGATTAGTCCAGATGGCAAACTTCTGGTTAGTGCTAGTGATGACAACACCATTAAAATCTGGAATTTGGCAACGCGCAGACAAATTCGCACTCTTATAGGGCATTCTGACTCAATTCATGCCCTAGCCATCAGTGCTGATAGCGAGACTCTAGTTAGTGCTAGTGATGACAACACCATTAAAATCTGGAATCTGGCAACAGGAGAGCAAATTCGTACACTAGCAGGGCATACATTCTGGGTGCGGTCAGTGGCTATCAGTCCTAATGGTGTGGTTTTGGCCAGTGGCAGTTTTGACAAGACGATCAAAATTTGGAATTTAGCAAAAGGATACCCAATTCGCACACTAGAAGGAAATTTTCAAACGGTGACAACTGTGGCTATTAGCCCAAATGGTAAAATTTTAGCCAGTGCTAGCCGCGATGTCTACGACGGGCTACGCTTACGCACCATCAAACTTTGGAATTTAGCTACCGGAAGAGAAATTCGCACATTAGCAGGACATAAGAACACTGTCACATCCGTATCCTTCAGTGCCGATGGTAAAATTATTGCTAGTGGTAGCCGCGATCGCACTATTAAACTGTGGAATACAGCTACAGGAGAAGAAATTCTCACATTGGCGGGGCACACCAACACCGTAACATCTGTTACCTTTACTTCTGATGGCAAAACCCTTGTTAGCGGTAGTGAAGATAACACGATTAAGATTTGGCGGTTGTCTCAGTGAGTGGGGATTAGGGATGAGGGACAGTTAAGAATCTCGTTCATCCACCTTTGAACCCAATACTTTTCGGTTAAGGGGTAAAGGGGAAAGGGAAAGAGTTTGAACTTACCTTTACCCCTTGCCCTTTAACCTTTCCCCAGCCCATGATCCCCAATTGCGATAAACTGTCTCAAATGGGGAGGGGTAAAAATGAGCAGCATCACCAACCATCGCCGCGATCGCAGGTTTGGGATTAAAATAACAAAGCTGTTTTCAGGTTGGCAGCAAGTATTTGGAGAAGCACGCACCCGGATTTTGCTCTGGTACTTGCTGATTTTGGGGATAACATTTCTCATCGCCATTCCTGCCTTTCGCTATAACCTCTACCACCGCATTGATGAGCGAGTTCGTCAAGATATGGTAGAAGATATAGCGGCTTTTAATGCCTTAATTAAAGGTGAAACTTTTGCTACAGAGGATGCACTGACTGAGGACAATCCAGAAGAGATAGTGATTGGGCCAGAGCAATTGAAATGGTTGCTGGCCGGAAAAAAACAAATTGTTCCTCCCACTTCCAGAGAAGATTTGATTAAGCTTTTTAGAGCTTATCTGTTATATCGGCTACCAGAGGATGACTCTTATTTCATCACCTTTGTTGACGGTGAATTTTATCAGTCTAGCCCTAGAGCGCGTCCCAAACCACTTGCCAAGGACTCACCACTCATGCAACGGTGGGCAAAACAAATTAAGCCAGAACAGGGAGAAAAAGAATTTTCCGGCCCCGATCTTAGTAAAATCCTTTACAGGGTGGAACCGATTAAAATTAATGGAAAAACGCGAGGTGTATTTGTTGTTGCTCATAATACAGATGGTGAGCGAGCAGAGGCACTAGAAGCAGTTTCTGTAATTATTGAAGTTTCTAGTTTAGTGTTTGTGGTGTCGTTCATTCTGGCGTGGTTGGCGGCGGGACGGGTGCTAGCTCCCCTACGAACAATTACTACCACCGCCCATGCAATTAGTGAGTCAGATTTAACTCAGCGCTTACCTACGCAAGGTCAGGGAGAACTGGCAGAATTAGCAACGAAATTCAACGAAATGATGGACAGACTAGAGGCAGCTTTTGCCACCCAGCGAGAATTTGTCAACGATGCGGGGCATGAACTCAGGACTCCCATCACCATAATTCGCGGACATTTGGAACTGATGGGAGATGACCCTCAAGAGCAACAGGAAACCTTGGCACTGGTTATCGGAGAATTAGACCGGATGAGCCGTTTGGTGGATGATATGATTTTGCTGGCAAAGGCAGAACGCTTAGATTTTTTGCAGTTAGCGACGGTGAATGTAGCAGACTTAACCCAAGAGTTATTTGTCAAAGCCCAAACTCTGGCAGAGCGAGATTGGCAAATAGATGCGGTGGCAAAGGGTCAGATTATAGTCGATCGCCAGAGAATTACTGAGGCTGTAATAAATTTAGCCCAGAATGCGACTCAGCATACCGGAAAGAATGATACTATTTCCATAGGTTCTGCGATCGCTAAAGGAAAAGTGCATTTCTGGGTACGCGATACAGGTGAAGGCATTCCGCTTATCGATCAAAAACGGATTTTTGAACGTTTTGCTCGAACTTATAACAGTCGTCGTCGTTCCGAGGGTGCGGGATTAGGGCTGTCAATTGTCAGAGCGATCGCGCAGGCGCATGGTGGACAGGTATTGCTTCGGAGTCAACTAGGAAAAGGTTCGATGTTTACCATTGTTTTACCCCTCGATCCCCCGCAGGAAATGAGTGCTTATGCCGCAATACGGTTCGGTTAAAGGCGAAAGGGGAAAGGGAAAAGGTTTTAAATATATGCTTTACCGCTTACCCCTTAACCTTTTCCCAGAATACGAAGAAAGTAAAGAGTGCTTATCTAAACCATATTGCCTTATGCCCAACATTCTCATCGCTGAAGATGAACCCCGCATTGCCTCATTTATTGAGAAAGGATTGCGATCGCAAGGTTTTACAACGACAACAGTTGCCGACGGACTCCATCTGGTGGATGTTATACACAGTGGAGCTTTTGACTTACTAATTTTGGATTTGGGATTGCCTGGAAAAGATGGATTTCAGGTATTGGAAGAACTGCGGGGACAGGGAGAAGATTTACCTGTAATTATTCTCTCGGCTCGGAGTGACATTCACGATAAAGTCGCTGGATTAGAAGGAGGTGCGGATGATTATGTCACCAAACCTTTCCGATTTGAAGAACTTCTGGCGCGGGTAAAGTTGCGTTTGCGATCTGCTAGGCCAGTCAGAGATACCCAAGAGTTTATCCTCACAGCGGGTAATGTGGTACTCGATTTGCGGACTCGACGGGTAAAAGTAGGCGATCGCTTTGTAGAATTACCTGCTCGTGAATTTACAATGGCAGAAATGTTTTGTCGTCATCCCGGACAAGTTATTAGTCGAGAACAACTCCTAGATTTCGTTTGGGGTTACGACTATAATCCTGGTTCTAATATTGTTGATGTCTATGTTGGTTATCTTCGCAAGAAACTAGGCAGCAACATTATTGAAACCGTTAGAGGGATGGGTTATCGCTTGCGAATATAATACCATTTTGGATAAAACATACAGATAGACAATTATGCAGTACCAAATTTTTGTTCAAACTCAAAAAGATAATTTTGTGGCATCAGTAGTTGGGATGCCAAATGTAATGGTTGAGGCTAATACAGAAGAGGAAGCAATCTCAAAGGTTAAATCTGCGCTACAAGCGCAATTAGCGACAGGTAAGTTTGTGACGATTGAAGTTAATCCAAAAGAAATCCCTCATCAACAAATAACTCAGATGAAGTATGCAGGAATATTTGCTAACGACCCAACATTTGACGATTTCATGGAGAAACTATCTGTTATCCGCAAAGAATTAAATGCAACTAAAGATGAGTAATGACGATTTATATTTTAGATACAGACCACTTGAGTCTTTATGGACGAAATCACCCCATCCTAATTGCAAAGTTATTAGCAGCTAATATACAACTAACAACAACTGCGATTAATGTTGAAGAACAATTAAGAGGTCGTTTGGCTCAAGTTGCTGAAGCAAAAGAGGGAGTTTTACAATCAAATACTTATCAGCGACTGGTTGAAACAGTTATGCTACTGTCTGAATTTAATATTCTTCACTATGATGAAAAATCCCAAGAGATTTACCAAAAATTCAGAAATCAACGCATTCGCATCGGGACTCAAGATTTACGCATCGCGTCGATAGTCCTTGCTAATAAAGGAATCCTGTTAACGAAAAATATGCGAGATTTTGAGAAAGTTCCAGGACTTACTATCCAAGATTGGTCAACTTAAGCTTTTTATCTTGTAATTGCACTATTAACCGAAGTTGCTAGTACAATACCAGTTGTGGACGGTTGGACGGTATTAAAAGAAATTCGTAGACAGGGAGAGACACTACCCATTATTATCATCACAGTTTGTAAAGATGATCGCAAACGAGCGATCGCACTCAAAAATGGAGCAAATGACTATTAGACATCTTGCAAAAGTAACAAATACCAAGATATCGGGCTGCATGTTAAAGGTTAAGGGGTAAGGGAAAATTCCATACCTTTACCCTTTAACCCTTAACATGTAGCCCCTTCTGCAAGAAGTCTATATTACCAAGCCATTTCGCTTCAGTGACTTACTGGAACGAATTGAAATCCATCTAAGTCGTGGTTGAGTATGAAACAGCACAGTAAGTTTGATAAACTGACCTCTAAGCAATCAAATAGCCGCTTGCAACTATCAAATCACAGTATTTCTAGATACTGGTTTAGCTATTTGAAGGTTGGTCAAAAAATCAGTATTGGATATGCACTGCTTGTCAGTATCGCCGTACTGGGAACTACTATGGGTTTTCTGATTGCGGATCATTACAAAGAGAAGGCGCAAAAACGGGAAGAAGCAGCGTTTGAAGAGTTATATCAAGCTTCCCAGCTAAAAACGAGTGTGTTTTATGTCCGCACCACTCAACACCAAATGATTCTCTACATGGATAGACCAAACTTATGGAAAAAAAATTACACTGAATTACTAAAGTATGTTTCCGAAACCCGACAAGTTTGGTTTGAATTAACAGCAAATTATACTATTAATAAGCCAAATTATAGTTTTGTAAGTGGAAAAAAAACAGTTTATCCCCTGTTGCAGAATTATAAAGGTTTTAACGCTTACTTACAGCGCACAGAAGCTTTTTTTAAAGAGAATAATCCCAATAATTTATCACCAATCGAGATTAAGACAGCACAAGCTCAATTATTCAATTTTATGCATGGCTCGTCAGTTTTTTTGATGGATAACTTTCTCAATGACATCAGCAAGCTTGTGAAAGTTACAGCCGAGGAGTATCAGCAAGCAAAACAGGAACTACAAACGGCAGAAAAATTACGCTTATACATTATTGTCGGTAGCCTCTCACTATCAATTGCGATCGCCACATTACTAGCAATTTACACCAGCCGCGCCATTGCTAGTCCCATTCAAGCTGTTACCCATATTGCCCAACAGGTTACAGAAGAATCTAACTTCGATTTACAAGCACCCGTCACGACTAATGATGAAGTTGGCATCTTAGCTACTTCCCTCAATCGTCTTATTCAAGAAGTTCAGCAACTCATAAAAGCTCAAAAGGATAGTAATGAACAGCTAGAAGTATATAGCCAGGTTCTAGAAAAGAAAGTGCGCGAACGGACGCAGGAGTTAAATGAAAAAAATCAACGCTTAGAATTGGCGTTAGCGGAACTGCGTCACACCCAAGCACAAATCGTGGAAAATCAGCAAGGTAAATAGGGATTACCCACATTTTTGTAACATAGGACTAGCCCTAGCCCTGAATGGCACTAAGTTAAGCCGTATAGTAGGCAGCGTAAGGGTTGCAGAGGGGCAGAGGGGCAGAGGGGCAGAGGAGCAGAGGGGAAAGAGTTTGCAACAAAGCACTTTGCTCAAGAGTTCTCCATCATCTTGTTTGCTCCCCTGCTCTCTTGCTAACTCGACAATTTACCTTTTGTTAGTGCCATTCGGACTAGTCCTCTAAAACTAACGAGGCTGTCAGGAACTGCTAACCAAACTATACTGTTTAGTTGATTTCTGCAACGAGTTCGCTCTAATTGCGCGGAACATCCCAAATCGGCACAGACCCGCGCTGAATGCTAGTCGCATCAGTAGGAGGGTAGGTACTTCTCGTAGAGATTTAATGAAACCAGATAGACCAAAACGCACCAATCCCTCTGGTCGAGTCACTCCTTGCCAGATGGAATCTAGCCAAGAAGGAAGTGTTTGTTCCGTCCAGTCTGTCGTTATCACTTCCCCTTCGACTAATCCCGTTGCTGCCAAAAGCTCGGAAAAGCCTTCAATACTGGAAAAAGCGGGATGCGACCACTGATCTAATAGTTGTCGCATTACCCGTTTCTCCCAAAAATTGAGCGGTTTTTGGCGATCGTCTCTCTGATTCCAGTCGGCTAAAACCATCACTCCACCGGGTTTTAGCACCCGGATCAACTCTCTGGCAAAAATGGCTTTATCTGGCATGTGTGGCCCAGCTTCAATTGACCACACTACATCAAAACTGGCATCTGGGAAAGAAAGTGCCATAGCATCATCCACAAGAAACCGCACATCAAGTTCCTCTGGGGTTAACTGCTGGGCGCGTTGGACTTGTTGGGGACTAATGGTAATACCTGTGACAGCAAAACCGTAATCTCGTGCCAAGATGCGACTGCTACCTCCAATTCCACAGCCAACATCTAAGACAGTGGTGCCACGGGGTAATTTATCTAAACCACCCCAACGTACCATTTCATGCACAAAGTCAGATTTAGCAGCGAGAAAATTTTTTCGTTGTGGTGGCGAACCATAATGACCTAAGTGGATATGTTCACCCCAGTAGAATTCCAAAATACCGTCTTCAGTCCATTCATCATAGGAATTGGCAACGGAGTTAGATGATTGATAAGGCCTCGCAGTGATTAGATACAACGCTAGCAAGAGCGTCATTAGTGCCAAGAAAACTCCCAGCGTCGAAAAAAACCAACTCATGGAAATAAAACCTTAATCTTTTCTAACAAGTTTATCCAATTGTTAGAATGCAAGCTGTCCAATTTTTTCACCGAAGCAGTGTTGAGTTACCGATGTTAAAACCATTCATACAAATGGAGGGTTTTGAAACCTAAACTTTCAGTTACCCTGAAGTTAGTTGCCTAATTAATATTGATTGTTCCATAACATAGAATAAATGACTGAACAAACTTCTAGAATTTGTATCCTTGGTGGAGGCTTTGGTGGTCTCTACACGGCTCTGCGGTTAAGCCAATTACCTTGGGAATCTACGCAAAAACCCGAAATTGTTCTGGTAGATCAAAGCGATCGCTTCCTATTCTCTCCTTTACTTTACGAATTACTGACTGGTGAACTGCAAACCTGGGAAATTGCCCCACCCTTTGAAGAACTTTTACAAGGCACAGGGGTGCGTTTTTATCAAGGGGTTGTGTCTGGAATTGACATCGACCAGCAACGGGTAAATGTACATGAAGGCCCGGAAATCCCTTACGACCGATTAGTGCTGGCGCTAGGAGGTGAGACACCGCTAGATTTAGTCCCTGGTGCAGCAGCCTACGCCTACACATTCCGCACAATCTCTGATGCCTATCGTTTAGAAGAACGCCTGCGATTTTTAGAAGAATCGGATGCTGATAAAATTCGGGTAGCGATTATTGGGGCTGGCTACAGTGGTGTAGAGTTAGCTTGTAAGTTAGCTGACAGACTAGGCGAAAGAGGACGCTTTCGGATCGTTGAAATCGCTGACCAAATTTTGCGAACTTCTCCAGAGTTTAATCGGGAAGCAGCAAAGAAAGCAATAGATGCCCGTGGTATATTTCTTGACTTAGAAACCAAAGTAGAATCAATCGAGCAAAATAGCATTTCCCTAGAGTACAAAAACCAGTTAGACACGATTCCCGTGGATTTGGTAATTTGGACTGTAGGAACTAGGGTTGCGCCCGTAGTGAAATCTCTTCCTCTCAAGCAAAATCTGCGCGGTCAAATCACCACTACATCCAATCTGCAAGTCCTCGATCATCCAGAAATCTTTGCCTTGGGAGATTTAGCAGACTGTCATGATGCTGAAGGACAGCAAGTCCCCGCTACGGCACAAGCGGCTTTTCAACAAGCTGATTATACTGCTTGGAATATCTGGGCAACTCTGACTAATCGCCCGCTCCTTCCCTTCCACTACCAACAGTTAGGAGAAATGATGGCACTAGGAATAGACAACGCCACTCTCACTGGTTTGGGAATTAAACTAGATGGTCCCTTGGCATACGTCGCCCGCCGTGCTGCTTATTTATACAGATTGCCAACTTTAGACCATCAACTGAAAGTTGGTTTTAATTGGCTAGTCCGTCCGATCATAGAAACACTTTCAGGGTAACTTTCAAGGTTGGGCATGGGGCACTTGTACTGAGTTTCGACTGCGCTCAACTACCGCGTTCGCGTAGCGTCTCGAAGAGAAGTCGAAGTATGGGGTATTGGTAAAAACCAAGATGTTTGCGATGATTTGTTTTATTTCCGCCAATCTACTTAGCAGATGCTAGACTCTACCCACAGAAGCTCTTAACAAGCCAAAATCTAAAATTCAACATTCCAAATTTTCAAACTTTAATGGAACAACCGAAAGTTATTTTTTTAGATGCTGTGGGTACGCTCTTCGATGTCAAAGGTAGTGTGGGCAAAGTTTATAGTCAGATAGCCCAGGAATTTGACGTTACAGTTTCAGCCGAAACATTGAATACAGCTTTCACCAAAAGCTTTAAAGCAGCGCCGCCGCCGATATTTCCAGATGCAGAACTGCAAGATATTCCCCAGCGTGAGTTTGATTGGTGGCGGATAATTGCCCTGAACACTTTTGAAGGTGCAGGTGTTCTTAAGGAATTTTCTGACTTTTCGGCTTTTTTCAGCGAACTTTACATTCATTTTGGTACTGGCGAACCGTGGTTTGTCTATCCCGATGTCTTACCAGCTTTAATCAACTGGCGGCGGTTGGGAGTTAGCCTGGGGGTGCTGTCCAATTTTGATTCTCGGATTTACTCTGTATTGCAAAGTTTGGGATTGAGAGAGTTTTTTACCTCCGTCACCATTTCTACCCAGGTACGTGCAGCTAAACCCGATCCTCAAATTTTTGCCATTGCCTTAGATAAACATAAATGTTCCCCAGAGGCGGCGTGGCATATCGGCGATAGCATTGTGGAAGACTATCACGCAGCTAAAGCAGCTGGACTCAGAGGCGTTTGGATTAACCGTGGTCAATAAGGGGATACCGCTTTTTTTATCACCCCTACTTAAATTGGAGCTTAACTCAGGGATCTTGCGTGGTGTCATTTGAAGAAAGTTGCCAAACTGGTTTATTGAACGTTTGAATCTTTGAGCATAAAGTTTGTCAGCTATGAACCTGTTGCAGTCACTCCGTCGCTCTGGACAATCCATTTGGCTTGATGGGTTTGAGCGAAGCTGGGTGAGCAGTGGTCAATTGCAACAAGCCATTGAAGAGGATGGGTTAAGGGGTATACGCTCGAACTTTGAAGCGTTGAACCTTGCCATCCAGGGACATGAGTACGATCGCGACTTCAATACGCTGGCACAACAAGGGATGAGCCGGAGCGCTCGATCAGATTATGAATATTTGCTGGTGCGAGACCTGCAATTAGCGGCCGATCGCTTGAAACCAGTTCATGCTCATACACAAGGACGAGATGGCTATATTCAAGTCGATCTGCCGCCTGACACGCTATTTGAAGCTGAAACTGCGATCGCTGCCGCTCAAAAAATCTGGCGAAGTGTAGGGTGGAGTAATTTATTGCTGAGAATTCCAGCGACTCAATTAATGCTGCCAGTGATTGAACAACTGCTTCGCGAAGGCATGAATGTGAATGCTACGTTAGTGTTTTCTCTAAACGTATACAACCAGGTTTTTGACAGTTATCTTAGAGGATTAAAGAAGCAGATTCAGCTAGGAAAGTCCGTGAGTAACGGCATTTGCTTTGCCAGTTTTGCCATTGATCGGTGGGATGCGGCGATTAATCCATTCATTGCTGACTCAGAAACATCTTTTGGCATGATGCAATCCAGGCTACTCTATGAACACTATCAAAGTCAACGCCAGCGATCGCTGCCTAAAGGGGCAAAGCCACTGCGGTTGGTTTGGGATTGCACAGATATTCCACCTAAATTCGCATGGCATTATATTCAGGCTCTAAGGGTTCCTGAAACAGTTATGCTGCTATCGCCATCGACTTTAGAGATGTATCGTAAGGTTTCTCTGCTGCCTACAAGGCTGATTGACGGTGAAAGCGATGAACAGATTATAACAAGCGAAACAGAAATTCTCTCGGATGAGCAGATTGACCAACTCGTGAACGAGGAAATGGCGCGATCGCTCAACGCCTATCAACAGTTGCTAGACACCATTAAGCACAAGCGAGCTTCAATGGTCAATTGCCCCTAACGCTTTCAGGGTAGTTCTTTGAGCTACTGTCAACCCGGTTGCACCTTGAATATTCATACCTTCATACAGGCGATTGACCGTCAACGTGTTGATACAGCATCCTGTTTGCACATCCCAAAGCTTGATTGTGCGATCGTCACTACAACTAAATAGGATTTGACCGTTAGAGCTAAAGATAACTGACCGAACCCAACCGCTATGTTCATCCAGAATATGGAGGCAATGCCCCGTTTGCAGATTCCACACTCGAATGGTTTGATCAACACCGCCACTTGCCAGGGTATTACCTTGAGGACTGATGGCAACCGTCCACACAGCTCCTGTATGCCCCTGAAAGCCTTGCAAACACGCCCCTGTTTCTACGTCCCATAGCCGAATGGTTCGGTCATGACTGGCGCTTGCTAGTCGGTGGCCACCCGGATCAAATGCCAGTGCGAAAACTGCGCCCGTATGTCCATGCAATTCCCTCGAACATTCTCCAGTTTGCACATCCCATAGCCGAATGGTGAGATCAAAACTGCCACTTGCCAACCATTGACCATCCGGGTCAAACGCGATCGCCGGAATCCCGTTCTGGTGTCCGTGTAACACATGCAAACAGTGATGTGTTTGCACATCCCAAAGTCGCACGGTGCAATCATAACTACTGCTTGCTAAAATTTGTCCGCTTGGGTTAAACAAAACTGTCCATACAGACGCATTATGTGCTGACCATCGCTCAAGCTGCCCAGTTTGGATGTTCCATAAAGCGATTGATTCATCGTGTCGATTGATCGCAAGAGTTAGATTATCAGGACTAAAGCTAACGTTGCTTAATGATGAAATCCAACGGGTTGAGCTGGAAAAGGTTTTATAGGGTTGAAGTTGCGGCAGATTGCCATCAAGTTGCAAATGCCACAACTGAATCATTTCATTCTGACCACTACTAGCAAGTATTTGGTCATCCGAACTAAGGCTTAGGGAGTGAATCCCACCAGTATATCCACGCAACGTTTTCAGGTTTCGTCCACTCTGCAAATTCCATAGGCGCACGGTATGGTCTTTTCCTGCACTCACCAACAATTGATTGTCGGCACTGATAGCAAGCCCATAAACATCATGCTTATGACCTTCAAGTACATAAATGGATTGCCCGTCCTGCACATTCCAAAGGCGTAGAGTGCCATCGCGACCACCGCTTACTAAGAGACGACCATCCGGGCTAAAGGCGATATCCCAAACAAAATCGGTATGTCCATGCAGCAACTTGGCACTAGAATTGATGAAATGGGGTTTTGGATGTTGATCGTGTGAGAGATGAGCGCTCCACAATCGAATCGACCCATCCTGGCATCCACTGGCTAGCAGTTGACCATCCAGGCTGAATCGCACACACCGAACCCCACTGGTATGCCCCTGTAAAACACTCAGGCAGTTCCCATTGCTCACATCCCAGATCCGAATGGTTGTATCACTACTGCTACTGGCTAAGGTTTGCTGGTCAGGCGCGAAGTGGGCAGCATAAACACTCTGGGTGTGTCCTTTCAAGACACGCAGACACTTCCCTTGCAAATTCCATAGGCGCACCGTTTGGTCGTCACTGCCACTCACTAATTGCTGACCATCAGGACTAAAACTCACTGACCAAACACAACCTTTATGTTCTGTTAGCACCTGCAAGCATTGCCCACTTTGGACATCCCACAAGCGCACCGAACTATCAGTACTGCTGCTGGCTAACGTTCTGCCATCCGGACTAAAGGCAACCGACCAAACCCAGCCTTTGTGTCCTGAAAAGATGCCCAGAAGTTGGGTTGTGCTGATATTCCACAGATAGATGTTCCCATTAGAATCGCCCACTGCCATCATCTGACCGTCTGGACTCAAGCCAATCGACATGGCAACATTGAGTGTTTCTGAAAAGATGGACTTGGCGAAAGTGGCATTTTGAAAATTGACTCCTGTTAAATCGACCTGCCGCAAGTCGGCTTGTTGCACCACAAGACCAGAAAAATCCCAGCCGCGTAAGTCCACTTGAAGCTGCACCAGCAGGTTAATCAGGTTGCCTGCGGTGTATCCTGGTTTCTTGCCCTGTTGCCTTAATAGGTGCCTGGCTTGCGCTTCGATCGCTGCTACACTGCCAAAGCGAGACAGCAACCGTTCCATTACAGGTTGCACAATTAAGCGCGTCTGAATCTCTCGAATGTAATCTTTTGCTTGTACTCGCACTAAGGGATGCGTTTGCCAAACGTTAAGCTGCTGCGTCTCAAATTCGATGCAAATTTGCTGCACAAAGCGTTCTGTGACATATTCCATCACCACAGGTTGCAAGAAGAATAACCCATCGGTTTTTTCAATTAGAGATCGCCTCAGTAGTGAGTTGATCAAATTAGGTACACTTTGTTGAGCAGCAAGATCAACCACGTTCTCTCGCATATCTGCGATCGAGACTGGCTCCCGATGAATTGCAAACCAGAACAGTGTTTTCTGTTCGGCTTCGGATAGGCGAGCGAACTGACGGTCTAGCAAATCGCGGATGTCTTCAAAAACTGCCAACCCTTGACTGAGATAGGGCAACACCTCGGTAATGCTGCCGTTAAATAAATCCCCAATTGCGGCTGCCAACAGTTTCAATGCCAGAGGATTGCCACCGTAGTGGTGGATTAAAGTCTCCCATTCGGCTTCTGAACCTGTAAACGCTCCTTTTTGCCGAAAGATAGCGCGTCCATCAGCAGGGGTTAGCCCACTCAAGGTTAGCGATCGCACTAGCGCCTGTGCGCCTTCCATCAGTGCCATTTCGCGTGGCTTTTCTCGGCTAGTGAGCAACAAACAACTTTGGTGGGACGCTTCGCCAATGGCTCTGAGCAATTGTCCGTAACCTTCGTAGCTTGAGATCCATTGTCCCACTGCCTCACGTTGCAAAATGGTCTCAGCATTATCGAATAGCAATAAACACCGACGCGATCGCAGATATTGCATCAGTTTGGAAAGCTGTTGAGCAAGCGTGGTGGGAATGATCGGATCTTCCCCAAAAAGCGGCATGAGAAACTTCAGCAGGCTTGACAGAAGTTCATCCAGTGGTGGTGCATTAGCCAAAGAGCGCCATACAACAATCTCAAATTCTGCTTGCATTTGCAGCGCAGCTTTGACCGCGATCGTACTTTTGCCAATGCCCCCAATGCCCAATAGCCCGACTATGCGGCAGCGCTCAGACACAACCCACTGCCACAGTTGTGTCAGTTCTACCTCACGCCCATAAAACACTGAGGCATCGACTGCGGTATCCCAGTCCTGTTGGGGATTTGTCCATCGGCTCTCTGTCTCTTGGGATGAGGCAGGGGATGTCAGGTCTGCCTGCGTCAATTCCAGCCCAAACGCTCGGAAGAGATACTCTAATGACTGGCGATCAACCCCCAGTTCGCGCTTGAAAATGCGAGCGAGGGTATTTAGGGAGAGTCCGGTGCGATCGCTGAGATCTTCCTGGCTGAAGCGCTTACCCCAAGTTTCGTCGGATTCCGCCTGCTGTTTTGCCGTCTGAAACTTTTGCCACCCTTGAGGTGATAGGATGGCTCCTCGCACTCGAGAAGAAGTGGAGCGCCCTCGTCTAGTTTTTGATGAGTTGGAATCCATAGATCAGCCGATGGTGCAAAGGAATTAGCGAATCTTTTCTTAAGATATCGGGCGTTTCTTTAATCAATGACTCACGGGGAGTTTGAGCAACACAGATTGACAGGCAAATGATTCCATTTTGGTTAGAGTATACCAGGTTTAATTGCTCCTAGCTTATTTTCTGCGGTCTTCTTCAACCACAGAACAATTAAATCGCGTTTTAACTCAACTAACTTGAGTGGTTTGTATTGGGCGATCGCTCAATAAGGACTCTTATTACTCTCTGGGTAAGAAGCCCCTCACAGTGTCTGGTAATAGACGTTCTAAAAAAAGCTCAATATTCCTACTATTGCGTTGATATAAAGTTCCTAAATAGATAATAAATATTCCCAAAAATGTTAGCGCAAACGGAAATAAGATTGCATTTTGAAAGATGCTGTAGGCTAAGTGTCCTAAATAACCAAATACACCCAATGAGCCAAAAACAATAAAAACTTTTCTTTTTAACAATACCGACAGCAAGATTAACCCTAAATTAATCAAACAATAGAGAAATTTTTGAAATTCATTACTGTCTCCCATTAAAGTTAGACCAAACCAAAAGGCAAGTAACCCAAACAGATATAGCCAAAAAGCAAAATCACCATCGCGTCTACGGGTGCGGATATCAACTAGATAAGCGACCACAATGCAACCGAGACCAAACCACAAGGAAACTAATAATCGTAGCTGCCAATTGTAGGTTTTTTCTCCAAACAATGATGGTGTGATATCCATCGACATGAAATATAGCGAAAAGGCGATGGGAGCAGTTAAAAAGGGAAAACGCACAAACTTGAGGGCAACTAAACCTGCAATGATGGTTCCTAACTCCATCAAAAACCAACTGCCTTTAATCCAGATATAAAAATCTCGATATGTACCGGGGTTGCCTTGAGTCCAAAATCCTGTGGCGCGTTGCAGTCCGTAAATTGCTAAAGGAGTCAAGGAAACTGCAATGGTAAATAGCAAACCTCCGGGGATTTTCATTTCTTGTCGCCACCAGAGGTTGCTTCCTGTAAGTACAAAGCACAAGGCATAAATGCTGGTTAAGAAAAAAATCCCACTGCCACCAAATGATTCCCACGCTAATGTCATGAACCAAGTCATGGCTGAGATGACAATTAACGCTCCTAAGTAAAAAGTGACGTTCACAAAATTAAATTGCGGACGCTGGCTGTGACGCGTTGAAAGTGCATTCCATAACGTATTGGCTTGTTCGGCTGTAATTAAGCCTTGGGAAACCGCCCAATCTAAATCTTCCTGATAAATTTTCATATTTTTGGCTCAGTTTAAGCTTTCGATTCAGATATTTCTTACATATTGGGACAGGTTGGCATATCATCTCCAACAAGTAGCCTTGCGAGACTGGGCAAAGCCTCACCGTAAGTTGGGTGAATGTGAACCGATTGTTCGAGTAACTGCCACGTTGCTTTAGCTTCCATCAGCGACAAAAAGACATGCACGAGTTCAGCCGCTTCGTATCCAACCAGCGTTGCTCCTAAAATCAAATTCGTCTGGGTGTCGATGACCATGCGGTAGAAACCGAGATCATGTCCCCACTCAATGCTGCGAGCGATGTGAGCCATCGGCAGAGTGACTTCGCGCGCAGAGATACCCTGTTTCTGAGCCTGCTCTAGCGTCATGCCTACCCGGCCCACTTGCGGCTCAGTGTAAACGGCATAGCCTAACACCCGATCGTTGCGTGTCCGGTGTTCGCCACACAGAATGGCTTTCAAGCGACGGTAGTCTTCCCAAGAAACATGGGTAAAAGCAGGCTGTTTGGCAGCGTCCCCGATCGCATAAATTCCAGAATGAGTAGTCTGAAACCGATCGTCGATTTTAATAAAACCCTGGGCATCTAATTCAACGCCTGTCACCGCAGTATTTAATGCTCCAGTATTCGGTTTGCGCCCAGTTGCAATCAGCAATGCTTCCCCATCGAGTACTTCACCATTGTTCAGCGTTAGGGTAAACACACCGTTGGTATAAGCAACCTGCTGAACCGTCACATTGAAATGCAGTCCAATTCTGTCTTGCCCAAAGGCATCAGCAAGCACAGCACTGACATCGGATTCTTCTTGAGCGAGCAAGCGATCGCCCCGCACAATCAATTCAGTTTGGCTCCCTAAACGTGCCATTCCCTGCCCTAACTCCAGGGCAATATAGCCACCGCCGACCACGAGCAACCGAGGCGGAATCTGCTGCAAATCAAAGAAATTTCGGTTGGTGAGATAAGGCGTTCCAGCTAAACCGGGAAAGTCAGGAATGGTGGAGGATGTCCCTGTGTTGATCACAATGATCGGAGCCTGCACCGTCACACCGCCTCCGCTTACAGTTCGCTCTCCGGTGAAAGCGGCTTCAGCACAGACAACTCTAACCCCTGCACTCTCTAGTCGCCGTTTGGTACCCTGGTTAAACTGGCTGCGAATACTACGCACACGCTCCATCACCGTAGAAAAATCGACTTCAACCTGTGCGTGTATGCCTAGCTTTGCAGCTTGTCGAGCGCGGCCTGCGGCATGGGCTGCGGCTAAAAAGGCTTTAGAAGGTGTGCAGCCATAGTTTATGCAACTGCCGCCTAACGCATCGCGTTCAAATAAAACGACATTTCGACCTGCCTTAGCAAAGTCAGCCGCGAGTGGAACTCCGCCCTGACCACTTCCAATCACAATTACATCTGCTGTTTCCATTGTTACCTCTGTTGATAGCTGGTGATTACAGTTTGTCTACGACTGGCTTTAATTAAATCGGCTGCCTTCTCGCCAATCATGATGGTCTGTGCGTTGGTATTGCCTGTCGTCAGCGTTGGCATGATGAATCATGAAATTAATCGCACTGCTGCCCCTCAAGATTTTGCCACAAGGACAAAAGATTTTGTGATCGTTGAGGTAGGGTTGCGATTGGGAGAAATAGCTCCAATCCACCTCAGAGCCTAGTAAGCTCAGGTGTTCTGACGGAATTTGAATTTCTGGTTTCGTATCTGGATTACCCGCTTCGAGGAATAACACGGTTGTTTCACTGTCTTCTGTAGGGCGGTTGGCGATCGCGCAACCAGCCGACCCTGCACCAATTACGATGTAATCATATTGAGTCATCCTATTCTCCCTGTCTGATGTTTGTCGTGTGAATTGCTTAGTGTTGAACTAACGTAGTGACCTGAACGCCGCGCGGATCTCCTCAGAGAAGAGTTGCGGCTGTTCCCACCCGCGAAGTGGCCGCCCTTGTCAGCCTCATGGAAGTAGATCAGGTTGCGATAGGCGCGCCGTGCCCATGTTTTTGGAGCTCGATATACCTCCTCTGGAAATACCGTGATGGCCACCGGGAGCGAGATATCGGTGGTCTTCTGCGCGATCGCGTTCAAGATGTTGGTGTTGTTCTCCCAGTACAGCCGAGCTGACGAGACCGCGCTGTTCGTCAGCCAGTACAGCGTGATGTCATCCAGCACCTCATCTTTCGTCGGGGACTTTTAGGAAGCACCACCGTTGTATGTCCACTGCGCGAAGCCTGGATGTCCGAGCATCCACGCCGCGAGTCCGATCGGTGAGCCCGTCAGTCCGTACCCGTTCAAATACCGATCCGGGCCATCCGTGCGTGATAAGCAATGGCAAAGCGTTAGGATTTTTAGAGCGGACGTGGATAAAGTGAATGTCTAGTCCGTTTCACAACTTAGGCTAAACCCAATCAGTAACCGTCAACTTCGACGACGGACTTGGCAAACTCCCTCGGTGCTTCTTGCGGCAGGTTGTGACCGACACCGCCCTTGATGATCCGGTGTGCGTATTTGCCGGAGAATTTCCTTGCGTAAATACTGGCATCTGGATGTGGCGCGCCGTTAGCATCACCTTCAAGAGTGATAGTGGGTACGGCGATCGCGGGGGCTGCGGCGAGCCGCTTCTCAATCTCGTCATACTTCGACTCCCCTTCGGCTAGGCCGAGCCGCCAGCGATAATATCGACAGCGATCGCCGACTGCTGCCCATTGCGAAACGTCTCACTCGAAAGAAAGCGCGTCATGCCATAGCCGCGCAGATATGGAACGATCACCCGGTACCCAGTCGATGCTAACAAAGGAGCGACATCGACATAGCTATGAATGTTGTAGGGCCATCCATGCAGCAAGATTACTGGATGGCCATTCGCGCTACCAGTTTCAGCGTATCCGACATTCAGCACACCAGCATCGATCTGCTTTAGTGAGCCGAACGACGTGTTTGTCCACGACTAAGCCGGGGACAGAACTGCTGGTTTTGTTTGGCTTGATTGGGCGATCGCAGAACCGAATATACCTAGCTGTGTAGTAGCAATGGTCATAGCCGCAGTGGCTAAGAAGTGGCGGCGTTGATAATTGATTTTTTCGGACATTTATCTTTTTCCAATTGGATTCAACTCAACTTGCTTTAGCCGACGACAAAACTCTATGCAGGATATTCCACCAGAGAGTCCAGCCTAGACGAGTCCCAGGCACTACGAGCGGACTGCACCTAAAGCAGTGGCTTCACTTGGCATGAATTTAGCAGCGTGCAATTTCACGAAGTCGTACATGCTCGTTGGTGTCTTGTCGGTGAGATGGAACAAGTCAGTCGTCATGCGGTCATACCTCCCCTGCGCGTGAAGTTCAGCCATCACTGCGAGGTGGTTGACGAGGTGCGTCGGCACCCCAAACTTACGAAGCGTATCAACCCACTCGGAGAGCGGCACATTACGATAGCGGATTGTTCGACCGAGCGCCTCGGAAAAGACGCGCGCGTAGTGGTTCATATCGGCTGACTCAAATCCGGTGAGATTGTAAACATGACCAATGTGCGAGGTAGGCTCGTCGAGGATCACGGAAACAGCGTGCGCCACATCTACAGCCGAAATAGGCGAGGTCTTGCTGTTACCTAGCGGCAGTGCCAGTTCATCGCTGTCCCGGATGCCAGCAGCAGCCAGACGCAGGAAGAAGCCCTCAAGGAAGACTGTTGGCCGCACCGTGACGACCGGCAGCCCCGACCAAGCCAATGCCTGTTCTGCAAGCCAGTGCAGCTTGTGCTGCGGGCTTGGGGTGGTATCGGTGATGCTCATCTGCGTCACCGTCATCTGCGATATGTTTACGAAAGCCTCGACCCTGTGGTGGCGCGCCACCGCAGCAATGTTGACTGTGGCTTCAAGATAAGCCGGCGAGACCGACATTCCGAAATAGATGCGTGCGCAACCTTTGATCGCGCGGTGCATTGAGGCAAGATCGGTCAGGTCGCCCTGCACAACCTCGGCTCCAAGCTGGCGCAGACCTTCACGCCGAACCAAGGCGCGCACCTTATGCCCTTTGGCGAGCAGCATTGCGGTGAGGTTGCGGCTGATCGCACCGAGATCGCCAGCCGCTCCGGTTACGAGGATTGGGCTGTCATGTGTGGATTTCATCGTCATATCATTTACCTTGCGTTCACTTTCTTGTCGCTTATTGTGAAGGCGTATCTGTTTGCGTTATCAACCGAACGTGAACGCAAAAGCCTCCACCCCAGAATCCAGAAACTCTATCTCGAACTGTCGATCGCTGATGGGCTGTGGCTGTCGGATCAGTTGGTACAACCTCTGTTCGGTAGCCGTTTCTTCGCCTTGCACATCGACATCAAGTCCGCGAGTCGCAACTGCTGGCTGCCCGTCTACAAGCACGCGAAACCGCACGGATGTTCCTGGCGCGGCAGTCCCCATGACGAGATGAAGGTCGCGTGCGTGAAAGCGGTACGCGATCCGCCCGCCGGACTTGTTGAGTACAATGGCTTGTTTTCCGATTGTCCAATCGCCCGAAAGTGACCATTGATTAAGGTTCAATTGCGCGGGCGTGGTATATAAACGAGCCTTGTTTATTACCGCGCCGCCGGGAGACGCAAAATTCTCCGTTCTTTCGTAGCCGAGGTAGTTTTCAGGCGATTTCAGGCTGTTCCAATCGGCAGCAGCCTCAAAACCGCGAGCATCGACTTTGACCATTTCTTGACCGACACGGCCAGTTCCGGACTCAGACAGTAGCTGTTGAATTACTCTTTCCGATTGCTCGTACTCGCCCTCGCCGAATTGATGATGACGAATGCGTCCTTGCGTGTCTATAAAATAAAGGGCTGGCCAATAATGGTTCCCGAAAGCACGCCACACCGCATAATCGTTATCCACAGCGATCGCATAGTCAATTTTCATTTCTGTTGAGGCTCGGCCCTGTGTCATTCATGATCTGGAACTGCTGATCGGCATCCAACCACGCTGTCGCACAGACGACAAAGCAGGTGGATTCGAGGGCGTGCTGGCTGACGTTAATTTCCGCTTGCTCCGCGAACAGCGAACCGGCAAACGATCCGGGATACATCGCCGAGTGGATTTGCTCACCATCAGCGATCAGCGCATACCGTATCAAAGGATTGTTATGCTCCCAGCAAGCAAGTTGTCCGATGCGCCCAACGGCACTATCGACGGCGCGTAGCCCCGATCCATCGCCCTGGCCCCAGAGTATCCGCTCGTTATAAGTCGGCGTAAGCTTGCGGCGGCGCTGGATCAGCGTACCGTCTGCGTCGAAGAGAAGTTGCGTATTGTAGATCGAGCCGCCGTCGCGCTCATTGACGCCGATCGAAACGACCATGTTTGCTTCTCTCGCGGTCTCAGCGATCGCTCGGGTTTCAGCAGACGGCACCGTAACCGACTCTTCAAGCAACCGCAGATGTTCCTTTGCCAACGCGAACGGGGCTAGCACATAAGAGAAGTAGGGGTAATAAGGAACGATGGTCTCGGGGAAGGTTGCGAACTGAACGCCTTGTTGGCCCAGCTCACGAATCTTCTTCACAACTTTCTCGACAGTACCTTGCCGACTGTACAGCACAGGGCTAATCTGCACGGCGGCAGCTTTAACGATTGTACTCACTGCATCCTCCTTTCTTGCGCTGAGACTGGTTTTATTGGTATCGATACCTCTTGGCGGGCGACTCGATTTACGCTGACAGCGAAGGTCTCTCACTTCCAGTGCTTGGGTTCGATCGCCTGCTGTGCCGAAGCTCGAAGCGGGCTTGCGTGCTCTTCTACTCCGGCGAGGCGGGCCGGGCATGGAGGTTCCGTTAGTGCGTATGCGCGCTGTTGCGAGCGGGCACAGTGAACGTCTGCGTCACTACCTGTCCGGGAAAGACGTTGTGGTTAGTGCCAACCAGCTGGATCTTCACCTTATGCTGACCAGGTGGTAGCCCAGCTATGTCAACGGTGTTGTTGTCACTCGCATCTGCCCACCACCAGGGCAGATCGTCAACAATGATATGCAGGTGCCCAGCGCGTGGAGATACCTGAAGGGCACTCGTCCCAAACACGGGTACGATATGTAAGTTCTCTACCCGGTACTGCGCCCAGTAGACACCTTGAACCAGCCCTTCAGGAAGCGGGGGGTCTACAATCAGCTTGGGTGCAGGCTCGTTCTTAATCGCGACACACGGTGAAGCGCCACGAATATTCCTTGCGCTCGCCTTGGTCGCGTCCTGAGTTTGGGCGCTGGTTTGGATAGATTGATGCTGATGCGCCAGCACGCGATCGGGAGTTGTCAGCAACACTATTGCTGCAAAGAGCGCGATGAAGAGTCCCGAGAGCAGGACGAAGATACCCAATGTGCGGGCTTTGGTTTTGTAATATACTTTTTTTAGTTTAATCATGGTGTTTTCCCTTTGCTGCAAATTCTCCGTTTCATGACTCAGGCTAAACACGATCAGTAACCGCCAACTCGACGAGCACTGGAAATTGATCTTGGTTCAATTAGATTGAACTGAGGCTACGTATTGTCTGCCTACATGACTTAGCTGTGATGGTGAGATGAACGATGGGCGGGAGCTCCGTCGTTCACCCCATCGCTCAATTCAGTGAGGAGAAGGTTGAAGTGAACCCGACCTGGCGGATGCTATTCTGACCCCATCATCTGGAAAGAACAAGCAAAACCTCTTCCATGTAACGGTCAGCGGCGGCAGCAGCCTCTTCTGGACTGCTGCCATGCTGACGCGCACTCACATATGGCGCGTACCAGTCCCACCAGTTATGCTCGCCGTGGGTCTTCTCGTAATTGTCGTGGCGCTCTGCCGTCTCGTGAAGAAGAGTTGCAAGGGTTGCAACGTCTGTTTGTGGAGAGTCCCATAGGCGACCAGGAAACCGCGTTGTGATTTCCTGGAGCAGCCAAATGTTTCCGTCCGGGTCTTCAAACGAGGCAAATGAGAAGTAGGAACGACCTTCCGGATCGCGTCCACTAACGCGTGGGTTCTCCACGGCGTTGTTGAATGGTCCGCCAGCGTAGTGGAATATCTTGCTGACGTTGACACCACGAGCGATCAAGTCTTTGCGGGCAGCGTCGAGGTCGTCAACGGCAAGGACTAGGTTTTGCACCGAGCCAGAATTGGCTGGAGTGACTCCCTTGCCGAAGATGATCGAGGCGTCCGAGTTGGGTGGGGTCACATGTACGTTGCGGTAGCCGCCCTCCGCGATGTCGATATCGAGTCGCCAGCCGAGATTCTCATAGAATGCCTTCGTGCGATCAACGTCAGAAACGGTGAACACCACAACTTCGAGCTTCATGTTTGGACTGTTTACGTGATTGCTACTCATTTTGTTCTCCTTTGAATTGTGAGCTTGCTGCTCACCTCGATTAACTTCATTCTTCTGCGATCGCCCCATTTACACCACTCAAGTTCTTTGAGTTAACACGCGACTTAAATGTGCGTCCGCCAATGAAAAGTGCGGTGATTTTATGGCGCGCCTGAGACTGTTTTTACAGGGGTTTGCAGTTGGTGTTCGATCTGTAGAATTTCCGCTGCCCGCTCCCCAACGATCGCGCAGGGAGCCATCGTGTTGCCCGTGGTTACTCGCGGCAAAATCGATCCATCCGCAATCCGGAGATTGTCGATTCCATACACTTTCAGGTTGCTATCCACCACCGACATCGAATCTCGACCCATCTTCGCGGTGCAGGTTTCGTGCCAGAAACTTGTCGCCGCATCTCGAACAAAGCGTTCGAGTTCGGCCCCTTTCAAATTACCTGGCATTACTTCGCGCTTGACGAACGGACGAAGCGGAGCGGAATTACCGACTTCGCGGCAGAGTTCTACGCAGGCGATCGCGGTTTTGAGATCGTCCGGGTCAGACAGTGTGTTTGCATCAATCAGAATTGGGTCGGACGGATCGGCTCCGGTCAGGCGCAGACGACCTCGACTTTTGGGGTTCGCGATCGCCCCAAATAACGTCCAGCCTGCATCAGGTAGCCCAAACCGGATGGCATTCTCAGCAGTGGTTTTTGGCACCTCGGCCTGACAGACAAATAAGTCTGGACTGTCAAGCCCGGACTGGTGGCCCGTGAAAAAGATTGCCTCGGACAAGTTGTTTCTGGGTTCGAGAGCGGTTTCATATTCCCAGACACAATCAAATGCAACGTGGTCTTGAAAATTTTGCCCCACACCGGGAAGATGCTGCACGACAGGAATTCCAAATCGTCGCAACTCGGTCTCATCGCCAATACCGGATTGCATCAGCACTTTCGGCGTATGGATTGCACCGAGTGACAGCACGACTTCAACGTCCTGCCCACATACTGACAAAATCTGGACTTGATTTTTGAGCAGAAGTTTGATACAAAACCCGCCCTATAGACATCTGAGCCGGGAAGGACTACGCACCCCGGCGTAGACCTTTTTGGCCCCACGGTCAAGTGCCTCGTGCGCGAATGCCAAGCCTAAGCCGCGACTTGCGCCAGAAATAAAGACTACGGAATCTTCAGTTATCTCTAAATAATTGACCGCGACTTGCAAACGGCATGGATCGCGCCGATGCCGGGAGCAGCGCCCGAATGATGTTTTCAAACATCGCTTCGTCAGTGCTTCCTAAAGGTGTGACTACAGGAATAGCAGCGTTGGCAAATACGATATCCAGGCTGCCAAAACATGTTTCCCCCGGTAATCAGGACTTTCTTACCTTCCAGTTTCATAACAATCTCCTTTGGCAACCCAAAAATGCTAGGTGAGGTCTGGGGAAAGGGGAAAGGTTAAGGGATTTAAAACCTTTCCCCCTTCCCCCTTACCCTTTACCCCGCCAAGTTCACTTGGCAAACTACTAGAGTGTCTCCGGCTCCAACTTCGGTAGTGTCGATACATCAAAATTCTTGTATGCAATTTTACGTCTTACTCGTTGTCCGGTGTGGTCAGGTTCTCTTCATTGGTATCGACGACAAAGACGGCTAGCATACGCATGGGTTGAGTATCACTGGCATTTGCGCTGACACGATGATGATCGCCAGGTACTTCAAAAAAGTTCTCACCAGCGTGATACACCTGCTCCGGATTATCATTGATTTTGCTACGAATCGCACCTTCCAGCACTGTTGCATAGATAAAAGCCGAGGCTGCATGGGTATGTGCGGGTGTTGAGCCACTTGGCGCATATTCGACCAGCAAGCCTTTGATACTTTTTCCAGGCACATTGGGAAGGGCGCGCTCAAAGACCAGCGTTACCTTAGACGTATCAACAGATAAATCATTGGCTGAAGCTGCAAAAACAGGGAGAGTTGTGAATATGGAGAGTGCTATGAATATGGAGACAGTCATGAATGCAACTCGCGAGCAAAATCTAGTAAACACTTCCGTTCTCCTTGCGTGAATACAAACTGGTAGATATAAATCCGCCTGATTTGACCTCATACTGAATTAAGGCGATCGCGGATTAAACAGGTGTCGGTTGAGTTGAGCTTTGCAAAACTCAGTAGTTGCGGGATGTTGAACTTTGTGTCCTCAACTCAACCGATGTCAGCATTAAATTCTCATTGCTAATCTTTAAGCGATCAAGCGGTTGAGCCAATCCTCAAAACGGGTCGAGCCGATGAGCGAGTTGCCCTGCGGAACGAGCTGATCGTTCAACGCTGCACCAAAGTAACGGGCGTGGCTGTCTACAACTACCTGACGTGAGTCAATCGCACACCGCTAAAGGCTGATCATCGACAATCAGATAAACCCCAAGATTGCCCTGCTCTGCTGCTACAACAGTGGCGATCGCTGCATCCTCAATGTGTATCCACGACCAGACACCATCACCATTGCCCACAATTGGAAACTGTTGCTGGCGCACCTGTTGCCCTACATCACCATCCGGGTTGAACCAGGTGCCGGGCCCGTAAAAGAAACCATAGCGTAAGGCAATTCCTTCGAGATTGGATGTTTCCAATAAACGACGTTCAATCTCAGTCATAAGGCGAGACTCTGCGGCAACGACGGGGGAAGCATCAAGCACTAGAGGCGTTTCCTCATCTGCCAATCCAGCACCGGGGATTCCCCAGAAGGCGATCGACTGTCTCAGGTAACGGCGCACTCCTGCTGCCTGTGCTGCCGCCAGCACATTGGCTCCGCCTTCTAACCGAATGCGCGTATTCAGAGGCCCTGCTGCACTCATTGATTCGCGACTGTAAGTTTTGGGTAAGGCGGTGAGTTGTTCAATCACCACCTCCGGTTGAGTCTGACTAATAGCCGCTTTAACTGAATCTGCGTCGAATACATCTGCGATCGTAGGCTCTATTCCCTGTGCCGTTAATGACTCTGCTCTTTCTTGGGAGCGGGTCAGCGCGACAATCGTTGTGTCCTTTGGCAAGTAATTGGTCGAGTAGGGGGCGACCGATCGCTCCTGTTGCCCCGGCAACAAAAATCCTCATTTGTGACTCCTCTAAAACTTGTTGGCTAGTATGGCACTACATTGCGTTGATAGCGGAAGTGGTAGAGGGGATGATAAGTAACTCCTCCATTCCTCTACTTCTTTACCTATTTCCTTCATAACCTCTGTCGTGAACTTCGCTTCTGTCTTTAAGCGATCAATGTTCCATTACCGTCCGGGAAGCCGCACCCTGGCCTCTTGGAGTATCCAACCATTGCCGTCAGGATCACTGAATGAGGCATAGGAAGCATAATCGCCACGCTTTGGATCGGGACCTGATACTCGTCCCTCAGTTCCGGCGTGGTGGAAGATACCGCCGATGTCGTGGAACACCTCACTCACCTCCACACCCCGCTCAACAAGTTCGGCATGGGCTGCTTCGATGTCGTAAACGATGAGATACAAGCCTTGAACTGAGCCTGGCTCGGCTAACGACACTCCTTTCCCAAAGATGATTGATGCTTGCGATCCAGGCGGGGTAAATTGCACGACTCGGAAACCATTCTCGCCAGGAAAGTCAACATCGAGTCGCCATCCCAACGTTTTGTAAAAGTCTTTGGAGCGATCAACATCGGCAACGGGTATCACCACAACTTCGAGTTTCATGTCTTGACTGGTTACAGAATTGCTACTCATCTTGTTCTCCTTTAAATTGGTGGATTTGCTGTTCAGATTCGTTACTTTTCATTCTTGGGCGATCGCTCAATTTAGACCACTCAAGTTCTTTGAGTTAAAACGTGATTTAATTGTTCGGCATTGGAGGAAATCAAAAACGTTAGTGAATTGCCGCCACAATAGCTACTATCAATTGCTCAATAGTCCAACGCTCGCGATAACGAATCTCATTAACAAACAAAGCTGGTGCAGCTTCTACCCCACTTCGATATCCACCTTGAATGTCTGCAATGATGCGATCAACATAAACTCCTTTGGATAAGTCTTGCAAAAATCGAGGAATGTCAAGTCCCAGACGATTCGCATATTCCACAAGGTATCCGTTCTCTAACGCTTGTTGATAGATAAAGAGCATCTCATGCATCTGTCAAAATTGACCTTGCATTGCTGCTGCTTCCGCTGCCCGTTGAGCATGAGGATGAATCTGTTTCTGGGGAAAATGACGAAAGATAAAACATACATCCTTCTTTGCGAAAGAAGGACTTAACTGCTGTTGAGCGGCTTTAATCAACCGATAGGCGTTTGCACTTTGAAAACATTCATAATCTCCATACATGATAAGTACAACATTGGCACTTAGCACACCTTGAATGTGATCTTGAATTAAAGGCGGGACAAACAAGGAATGATGCTCGCGATCGTCAGCCATCTTTCAGACCTGTCAAGCAAACTTAAACCCTGCAACTAAATTGCTGTTAGCGTTTGCATGAACTTAATATAGGTAATTAACTCCTACTATGTCATCCACTGAAAGTCCATAATTTTGCACAACATAAGGATGGACGAAGTAATCCATCAAAAGCAGTAGCTTGACTCCAACTTTAGTCGGAATCTAAGCCTCAACTAACGTGAAACCTATAAATTAACAAGCCCGCGTTTAACAGCAACAATGACGGCTTGCGTGCGATCGCTAACTCCCAGCTTGCTCAAAATACGAGTCACATGCGATTTAACAGTGCTTTCACCAATATTTAGAGCAGTTCCAATGTCTTGATTACTCAATCCCTGCGCCATTGAACGCAGCACTTCTAGCTCTCGCTCACTAAGTACTGGGTTGTTCATCCGTTCTACCAATTTTCTTCCCACGGTCGGAGAAACATACTGCTGACCATTATGAACGATGCGGATCGCATTCAAAAGTTCATTTGGTTTTGCATCTTTAAGCAGATAGCCCTGAGCACCTGCTCGCAATCCTCGATAAATATCTTCATCGCCATCATAAGTTGTTAGCACAATAATTCGCGCTGACTTAAATTCAGCACAAATCGCAGTAATGGTTTCAACCCCTGCCATTCGCGGCATTCGTAAATCCATGAGGGTGACATTAGGCTGATGTTCACGATAACGCTTGATCGCCTGTTGTCCATCCTCCGCTTGAGCCACCACTGTCATTTCTGGAGCATAGTTAATGATATTTGTCAATCCTTCTGTAACGAGGGAGTGATCGTCAACAATCAGAACCCGAATTTTAGTGGATTGACTCATGGTGATTCTCGCTCCCGATTGACAGTGACAATAATTTCTGTTCCTTGCCCAGGTTGACTTTGAATTGCCAGGTGTGCGCCAATCCGTTCTGCTCGCTCGCTCATTCCCAACAAACCAAAGCCAACAAGTGATGAAAGGTTCCCAACCCCAAAGCCCTGTCCATCATCTTTAATGTGCAGAAGACATTGAGTATCGTCATACACTAGCTCAACCAGAATTCTACTAGCATTTGCGTACTTGATGACGTTTGTTAAAGCTTCCTGTCCAATCCGTAGTAAGTGATTTTCCACTTCAGTTGGAAGAGAGTAAACTATGCCCTTGCTTTCGTAAATTGTCGTTCCAATCTACTGTGTTCTCAATAATATTCCAGTTCCAACTGCCAATGTGGGTGAAGTCCATTGTCAACCTGCGTTGTTCTTCACTCTGTCGTAGGGCAGTCTCAATTCGCTGGCGCTCCTGAATTTCCTCAGAGAGCAGCACAGTTCGTTCAGCAACCTGTTGCTCTAATACCAATTCTGCATGAAGATGCGCCAAACTATGTCAAACTGATAGGTGGGTGCATTGAGTAATTTTGTGATGAGTCGTCCATTGCGAATCAAGATATCAGAAAGCCAAGGAGAATTAGAGAAAGCTCTCAAACATGCGACAACGGCAAGCAGCAAAGAAAGATTGCAGATGCTTTATTGGTTCAAGAGTGGTCAAGTCAGCAGCAGGCGATCGCCTGTGATAATGCTTCCTCTTCGTTATAGAGACAACCCACTAAGCGACTTGGATTTTCAGATTGACCCCGCAGGTTAAGGATCGTTTGCTGCAACATTGCGAGCCAAGTGGAAACAGTCTCTCGTCTAATTTGACTGGTGGCTTTACGATAAATCGCTGTTTGTTGTTCCAGTTCTGTCAGTTCTTGTCCTGCAAAAAAGGGGCAATAACATAGGCTAAATGCACAATAACCTGCAAATTCAAACTCTCCACTTTCTATTCCGCTTTGATAAGCATCCGCTAAAGCGGGGAACGTCTCTTTCAGGTGGGCTTTCCAGTGAATGATATGGAAATTCACCATCAGCAATGCTTTGCAGTTACCTCTCTTGTTATTTAATCTTTTCGCTAAATTTAAGGATAGTTTGCCAAATCGATAGCCCAGTTCAAGGTCTTGTACAACTCCACATAGCATCATGCCGTATGCAGCATAACCGAGAAGCGACCAGATAGCGTTTCCATTGGTGATCGATAAATTCACCATCTTGCACGCAATCAGTACCATCAAAGCGGGCCTCACCACAAAAGCAGTGCCAACTATACTTGCTAGAATGCGGATTACTGCCAGTGGCACAGGTTCAGTCATCTCTGGCAGATCAATCAAATCTTCAATTTCCCGCCCAGCGAATTGTGAAGCTGTTTCCTCTAATCCTGCTTGAACGTCTAACTGACTTGGAGCTTCTACTAAACTAATTCCCAAAAGTTGCAGCACTTCCAAGCCAGCTTTTAGTGCTTCTTTAGGGTTTCCCCGCGCCAGCCATGCTTGAATTCTGCTATCGTAAGCTTTCACTGTGTCTAGCACTGTCTTCGCACGGTTGAGTACTTCTTCTACAAGCCGCTCCATTTCGTCAAAGTGACCACTGAGGTATGCTGCTTCTGCTGCCTCTGAATGCAACACCAAAGTTAGGTCATACTCACGCTGCCAACTTTCCACATTAAGGAGTTTAAGACCTGTATTGAAATACTTGAAAGCTGCTTCATAAGCCGTCGCTGCTAGTGCTTTCTGACCTGCTTGCAAATTCAGTTTGGCAATCTCATTCCGTTGGGATTGCTCAGTGATTAACTCGGTTCCATAATTCAGTTGATCAACGATTTCAAACAACCGCTCTGCTCGCTGCTCTGGCGAAGTCTTTTCAAATAAATTGCGACCGATTTGCAGATGTACTCCAAGTTTTTGCGACTCATCGATTAAGGCGTATGCAGCTTGCTGTACGCGATCGTGCAAAAACTTATATTCTTGAACTAATAGGTTTTCATCTAATTCAGATATAGGTTGAATTAATCCAACTTGTATGGCTGCTAGTAAATCTAGAGAAATTGCTTTAGGAGATTGTTCGCAAACGATCGCTAATGTATTTAAATTAAATTCAGCACCGATACAAGCTGCTAACTGGAGAATTTGCTGTGTGTTTTCTGGTAATTTATTTAACTGGATCAGTTTAGGAGCGATTGCCTTTGCCAGTTACGTCAGCTATGTAGTACTAAAGTACCAGTTATGAGTGATCGCCTGTGCCAGTTGCGTAAGTCCTGGTTATAAAGAAGATTGCAATTTGAGTAAGCGATCGCTAGCTGTTTTTAATGTCTCAGGTCTTTTGCTAAAGCAAAATCTGATTAACGAATGTCCCTTTTCTGGTTGACTGAAAAAACTAGAACCGGGAACTACAGCAACACCAATATCTTTAATCAGATGGTAAGTGAATTCAACATCTGTTTTATAGCCAAATTTGGAAATATCTGCAAGAACGTAATAGGCTCCTTTGGGAACGAAATAGGGAATTCCAACTAGGTCTAGAATTTGTAAGATGCTGTCTCGCTTTTGGTGATAAAGTTTGGCTAGTTCTTCATAATAGGATGGTGGTAGTTGCATGGCGGCAACTCCGGCTCGTTGCAATGGTGCAGGTGCGCCAACGGTGAGAAAATCATGGACTTTGCGAATCGCTCCTGTCAATTCGGGGTTTGCTAAAATGTAGCCGACTCGCCATCCAGTGACGCTATAAGTTTTAGATAAACCGTTAATAGTAACGGTGCGTTCTTCCATACCGGGAAGAGTCGCTAGGGCAATATGTTGAGTGCCGTCATAGAGAATATGTTCATAGATTTCATCAGTGAACGCTAACACATCCCATTTTTGACAAAGTTCAGCAATTAGAGTGAGTTCTTCACGGGTGAAGACTTTACCTGTGGGATTATGGGGTGTGTTGATAATAATCGCTTTGGTATTGGCATTGAAAGCTTGACGCAACTGTGATTCATCAAATGTCCAATCAGGAGGATGCAGTGTGACGTAGCGGGGTATAGCACCAGCTAAAATCGCATCGGGGCCATAGTTTTCGTAATATGGCTCAAATACAATTACTTCGTCACCTGGATCGACTGTTGCTAGCATTACAGAAGCCATGGCTTCTGTGGAACCACAAGTAACGGTGATTTGGGTTTCGGGATTGATATCTAAGCCGAGATACCAACGGACTTTGTTAGCGATCGCATGACGAAATGGGCGATCGCCCCAAGTAATGGCATACTGATTAACATCTGCCTCTATCGCCTGATATGCTGCCTGTTTCAATTCCAAGGGACAAGAAAAATCAGGGAACCCCTGCGCTAGATTTACTGCATCATGTTGCAATGCCACCCTGGTCATTTCTCGAATCACTGACTCTGTAAACTGTTCTGCCTTCGCTGATATTTTTTGCCGTCCAATCTTACTCACTCCTAATACCTCCGTATTGCCGTTAACCGAGAATTTCTGCAAACTCGATAAAATCCATAATGCTGGTAGATTTATCGTAGTATACTCAAATTTCCGATCCAGAGGGAATATAACCTCATAATCTATATACTTAATTATTGAGATTAATAGTCAATTATTGAAGTAACGATCCAGAATCATCATGAAATCTTTGCACCGTCCCGATCTGTATAGCTGGTCTAATTTTAATCCGGCAAGAAATATTGATTTCAATGGGATTGCCTGGATTCGCCCAGATGGCAACATCTTGATTGACCCAGTGGCCCTATCAAACCATGATTGGAATCATCTAAAATCCCTCGGCGGTGTGGTTTGGATTGTGCTGACGAATTCTGAGCATATCAGGGCAAGTAAAGAAATTGCCGATCAAACCTATGCTAAGATTGCTGGCCCGATTGCAGAAAAAGACACTTTTCCTATAGCTTGCGATCGCTGGCTATCTGATGGTGAAGAATTTGTGCCAGGACTGGAGGTGATTGAACTCAATGGTTCTAAAACTCCCGGTGAGTTGGCTTTGTTACTAGAGGAGACAACTTTAATTACAGGCGATTTAGTACGGGCACGCAAAGCAGGTAGCTTAACGATTTTACCAGATGACAAGCTGCTGAATCGAGAGGAGGCTGTTGCTTCTATTCGCAGGTTGGCTCAACTAAGTCGCGTAGAAGCAGTGTTGGTAGGGGATGGATGGCCTGTTTTTCGCGATGGACGCGATCGCTTAAAGGAACTTGTAGCGACACTGTAAATGATTAGGGTAGCACAGCTAGCTATGCTACCCTACAGACGATTGTGGTTCAAATAGATCAAAAAGGCTCTCAGACGAAAATCAAACAACGCCGTATCATGGTAGTTAGTAGCATTTCTGTCTGATACTTTCTTTTTTACCATAAAAGAATATCAGGTAAGTAATATCCTGATTTCCTGACGACAGAATGCGAAAACTTTTACTGATTCACTTAGTTGGAGAACGCTGATGTCGAAGGAAAGAAAAAGTAATAAAGAAGCTAAAAAACCTAAAAAAGATCCCAAAGACAAAAAGGAGAAAAAAGACTCAGGTAAATAGTTCTAGCAAAGACCAAGAGTTGCATTTCCTTACATTGACAATACTTCGTCCAGTAGGACTGAATAGGAAAAGTTATTGTCAAAAATTTATTCACCCTTGGTCAAGTATCAAAATCTGATGATTTAAGTTCTGTGTGCGATGTTAGGACGGGCTGTGACGCCCGATAGTGCAGCATTAGCGACGTAGGAAGGTCTTGACTCGCTAATGCTACGCTATCGGTGACGTAACTTAATCAAGCAGGCTCAAATTTCAGTGAAACACCGTTCATGCAGTAGCGCTTCCCAGTGGGTGCAGGCCCATCATCAAAAACATGACCCAGATGACCACCACAGCGACTACAATGCACTTCAGTTCTGGTCATAAACAACGACTTGTCTACAGTAGTGGCGATCGCACCTTCAATTGGATTAAAGAAGCTAGGCCAGCCAGTACCACTATTAAATTTGGTATCAGATGTAAACAGTGGTAGTTCACAGGCGGCACAATAATAAGTACCTTGGTTGTATTCCTTATCCAATGGGCTGGTGTAAGGGCGTTCAGTTCCATGTTTACGTAATACATTAAATTGTTCTGGCGTTAAAATCGTGCGCCACTCTGACTCTGGTTTGGTAACTTCAAATCCACTCTGAGAAGTTGTCATTGCTTGTGACCCCCAATTGATATACCTTGATAACAATGCTGTGCCGACTATAACTGCACCAGCCTGTAAAAAATAGCGTTTGTCCATATATCTATTATTTTCTATTTTCCGGTTCACTGGTCAATCAATTCCAGTACGGGATTCCCTACATGAATGACTATAATCAGCGATCGCTCTGAATTAGCCCTGATAAACCGATTAAAATTGGCTAAGAAACAACAAATTATTTTTCAATAAAATACTAGGTGGACACAATTATTTAGAAGACGCATTTCGACTTCGCTCAATGCTCAGTAGCCTGATTAAAAGAGGGTTGAGCGCAGTCGAAACCCAGCAATCTTAAGTTAGATTTAATTTAGTCCTTCTACTTACGATCAATTTGACTTAATTTTGGATAATACAAGTATAGTTTTCAATTAGAGGATAACGATAGTCAATCATCTTCATCAGAGATGGTTGTGAGATCCTGAGTAGTCCCTTGTTTACCCTGACTCGTCAGTAATACAAATGTGCGATTGAGCCGCTTCACGCCACTTAGGGTAATCAGAGTCAGTAAGCCTCCCAATAATCCCATTTGCCATAGACCACAACCAATTGCAGCCCCCAACCCAGCCGCCGTCCAGACACAGGCGGCTGTAGTTAAACCTTTTACTTTTGGCGTTGCAGATTTTCTCGGAGACTCTTGTAAAATCAATCCAGCTCCGAGAAATCCAACCCCGGTAGCTACACCTTGAATTGTGCGACTCAGTGCATTGGTAGCAGCATAGGGACTTTCGCCCTCAGCCTGCAAAGGAATCATCACAAATAATGCTGCCCCCATACTCACAAGCATGAATGTTCTCATCCCTGCTGGTCTACCCCCTTGCTGACGGTTGAATCCAATCAAGCAACCAACCAGGAGCGCCAAAGACAATCTAAACGCTATATGTGGCCAATCGTTGGCAGCAATAAACATCGGCCCCATTGCCTTATTTCTCCTAGAGACAGAACAGAATTTTGCACTTATTAGCAGCGGGCTAGATGGCTGCCCACGTTCATACCTGAAAACCAAAGCACAGCAAATCAATAGGTTTTTAGTATATTAAGGTTAATTTAACAAAAGGTTATAGATAAGTAAATAAGTATACACAAAGCTACCATTGCTGGATTCTTCCTAGAGACAGAAAGAAGGCGACAGGGAGCAGAGGAGCAGGGGAGCAGGGGAGCAGGGGAGCAGGGGAGCAGAGGAGCAGGGGAGCAGGGGAGCAGAGGAGCAGAGGAGCAGGGGAGCAGGGGAGCAGGGTAGCAGGGGAGCAGGGGAGAAGTTGCAGTAAGTTTT
>NZ_JAVRCI010000059.1:0-16270 GCF_034530835.1 Nostoc sp. DedQUE12b
CACTCAGCACTCAGCACTCAGCACTCAGCACTTAGCTATATCTGAAATAATTAGCTACCCTTGGTTACACTATCTCCAGGACCGGCGGTGACAATCACTATATTTTCTGGCTTAATTAAATCTTCAATTGCCTGTTGCATATTAGCCATAGTGACTGCTTGAATCCGCTGAGGAAACTCTCGGATTTCTGAGCGTGAAAGCCCAAAGACAGCATTATCCAAAATGATACTTGATACACTACTGGGGTTAGCTAAATCCACAGGGTAGCTATTGGTAATTGAGCGTTTTGCTGTGTTGAATTCAGCCTCAGTTAGTCCTTGTTCGCGCAACTGTTTAAGTAAAGCGAGAGTACTGGCGATCGCTTTTTGGGCATCAAGAGGAGCAGTTTGCATTTGAATCAAGAACGGCCCAGGATTGATGCCGGCGGCAAAACCACTATATATACCGTAGGTTAAACCTTGGCGATCGCGCACTTCCGTACCGAGGCGGCTGGCTAAGGTATCACCACCCAAAATTTGATTTAGCACCAATGCCGCATAATAACGTGGATCTTTTCGAGAGATGCCGTTGTAGCCGATGTATGTGACAGCCTCAGCTTTACCGGGAATTACTTTGTTTAGTTGTGTCAAAGTTTGCGGTAATGGTACGGTTGGTATTTTGAGAACGGGTGGCTTGCCTGTGGCTTGCCATTTACCAAATACCTGATTTAGCAAAGCTTTTACCTTAACTGAATCAAAGTCTCCAACTATTGCGATCGTCGTAGTATCCGGTCGGTAGTGTGTCTGGTAGAAACCAAGCAAATCATCACGAGTAATAGTCTTTAAACTCTCGGCTGTAGGAAAGCTGTGGAATGGATGATTTTCAGGGTAAATCGCCTGTTGGAATACTTGCCTTCCCAAACCTCTAGGATCATCCAGTTGGACTTTCAGACTTGTTAACGCTCTTTGGCGACTTAGTTCTAACTGATCGGCGGGGAAAGTGGCGTTTTCTAACACATCTGCCAGAGTTTGAATCAATATTGGCAAATTTGCTGAAAGTCCTTCACCGCTGACATTAACTCCCTCACGGCTGGCACTGAAGCTCAAACCGGCTCCCAGGTCTTCTAAGGTTTTTGCTAGGGTGAGAGCATTTTTGCTCTGCGTCCCATTCATTAAGTTGCTTGCAGTTAAATTCGCTAATCCAGCTTTTTGATTGCCATCAAATTCAGCACCAGCGTCAATTTGTCCACTCAGGTTAATAGTGGGAAGATTGCGATCGCTTAACAGCAGAACCTTCAAACCATTCTTTAAGGTAAACTCTTCTGGTAGTGATTGTTTATTAGAATCTGTCTTTGATGTGGCAGGTGGCAAATATTTTGCTAGTTCTGCTGGATCTACAGGCTTACCAGGACTGAAATTTTCCACCGTGCGTCCAGAGCCAGCGCTGGAAGTTCCTGGTTTACCATCTGGTTGAGTTGGCTCAAAGAAGCCGATGGTTTGTTGAGCAGGATTGAGGTAAGTTTTTGCTGCTTTCTGGACTTGAGCAGGAGTCACTTTCGCGATCGCACCCAGATACCTTTCAATAAAACGATAATCCCCTGCGATCGTTTGATTATATCCCAGTTGATTAGCCTGACTAGTGATATCTTGGTTTCCCAAAATATACGAGGCTTGCAGTTGCGTCTTCGCCCGCTTCAACTCTTCTAAGGTGACAGGCTGCTGTTGCAACTTTGCTAAAAATTCCTGAAGTACCTGGGCAATTTTACCCAACTCTTGACCAGGAGCCGCTGTAGCATTAATTTCATACCAACCCGGCTCGATGAGTTCGGCAGCACCACCGCTTACTGAACTCGCAAGTCCAGATTCCACTAAAGCCTGATAAAGCCGAGAACTACGTCCACCTGTAAGAATGGCATCCATCAAATCAATTGCTGGAACATCAGGATGTTTGATATCAGGCAGAGGATATACCGCTTGCAATAGTGCAGCACTTCCAGGTTGCTTGAGGACAATCGGTGCTTTTTTCGCAACAGGGGTAGACGGGGAAGCGTCAGCAATGGAAGAAGATACCGAGAAACTATCAATTGCTCTCCTGGCATTATTGACTACCGTATTATTTTTTGCTCGTTGCGATAACTTACCAAAAGTTTCTTTCACAACTTTGAGTGCAGGTTCTGTGGCAAAATCCCCGGTAATTACCAACGTGGCATTTTCTGGGCTGTAGTAGGTTTGGTAATAATTCCGCACCTGCTCCACGGTGAATTTCTCTACATCTGCTTTTGTGCCTCCCACCGATAAGCCATAGGCTCGATTCGGGAAAGCAGCTCGCATCACTTCCCGACTCAGACGATAGCCTGGTGAATTTTCGTATCCCTGTAACTCGGAGATCACCACCCGCTTTTCACTGGTGAGTTGTTCAGGCCCAATTAAGGAGTTTTCCATGCGATCGGCTTCCAGTGTCAGCAGTGCTTCGAGTTTGTCTTGTTGCACTGTGCCAAAGTAAGCTGTTTCGTCATAACTAGTAAAAGCATTGAATTGGCTACCCAAGGCACTAAATAACCTTCCAAACTGCACTGGACGGGCAGTTGTACCCTTGAACATTAAATGTTCTAGCTGGTGAGAAATGCCACTCTCTCCCTTAACCTCGTTACGTGAACCAACTTTATACCAAACTTGTACGCTCACTACTGGAGCAGTATGGACTTCCTTCGTTAGCACCGTTAGGCCGTTGTCCAATACTGTTTTCTGCACTCCTTGGGTGAATGAGAGAGCAGAGACCGGTGTGACTGCTGCTGGTGTGGCAGCATTAGTGAAATTGCCAGGCATTGGCACAATAGTTAAAAGAACGCTGAGGAAAAATCCTAGAAGCATGTATAATCGCCGTTTCATAAGCAATACAAAATTTCCAATTTTAAAATAAAACCCTAAAGGGTATTTCAAAATTTAAATCTAACTCAAGTTGCTAGTTCTGGAGGGAATAAGACAAAAATGAAATCAAATCCCCTCAAAATAAATGTGGCAATAGATGATATATCAATACTGCACGCTTTGTGCATTTTCAACTCGGCATTGGGTTTGGGGAAAAGGTTAAAGGGTAAAGGTTAAAGGTTTTTTCTTTCCCCTTTCCCCTTCCCCCTTCCCCTTTTCCCCAAAACCCGACAAGTATTGGATGATATATAAACTTATTGCTGCACTACTTTTTTACCCACAGCATATCTGGGTACATTTGTTAAAACTACCCAAGAGTTACAGGTTCGCCAATAAAACTTTTACAGAATATTAGAAATTATTGCAAATAAATTAACAAGCATTGCAATGTGTCTCATTTTACACGATTGTAGCAATATCTACTTTTAAAATTAGTTTGATACCTATTGTCATCCCATTGGAGTAAGTATCTCTATTAAACTAGCAAAAACTTTTTTAAATATGCAAACAATAAACTTCATTGGATCGTTCACATTAGATATGCTGTTAACAGCAATACCTGTATTATCAGCTAATGCCTCAGTTCGACTTTATCCATTTTTTTTTGCAACGCGATCGCTTAACCTGAAACCTTCGTAGAACAGTAGTTTTACTTTAAATATATGTATTATCTGGTACTTTGTAAGGTTCGCCGTGCTTGCAACAGTATCGCCAGTGAGCTTTCTTACCAGTTATGGATTTAACCCCTGGCACCAGTTACATAAGCAACTGTTAAAGGATGTTGAGGATGATTAAAAACCTGCTCTACAGTACCTGATTCAATCAATTGTCCAATGCCGTCTTGTACCCAAAATAAAGCGACTCGATCTGCAATTCTCTTGGCTTGAGCCAGATTGTGAGTAACAATTAACACAGTATAACGCTGGCGCAAACTGATAATTAAATCTTCAACAACGTTGCTGGAAATAGGATCGAGGGCGCTACAAGGTTCATCCAGTAGTAAGACTTCTGGCTGCAAAGCCAAGGCTCTAGCTATGCACAAACGTTGCTGCTGCCCACCAGAAAGAGCTAAAGCTGAAGATTGCAATCGGTCTTTTACTTCGTCCCATAGCCCTACATCTTGGAGGCTGGTTTCGATAATTGTATCAATTTGGTGGCGATCGCGGATGCCATGCTCTCGCAAAGGTAATTCCAAATTCTGCCATATTGAGAAAGGAAAGGGATTGGGTTTTTGAAAAATCATACCGACTTGACGGCGCAAGGCGATGACATTGATTTTGGAATTTACCACTTCCAGACTACCAATGCGGATTTTTCCCTGAACTCGACACTTGGGAATCATATCGCTGAGGCGGTTGAGACAACTGAGCAAGCTAGTTTTTCCACAACCAGAAGGCCCAACCAAAGCCAAAATTTCTCCGGCATTGACAGCCAAGTTGACATTAGCAAGGGCAGTTTTTTGTGCGTATTGCAGAGTTAAGTTCTCAATTTGAATCAACGGTTCAGTAACTGCCAAGATGTCCTCCTCTATATCCACTAGTAGTCTGCCAACCCAAAAATGCTAGGTGAGGTCTGGGGAAAGGGGAAAGGGTAAAGGGTAAGGGATAAAAAACATGAGTCCCTTTCACCCTTCCCCTTTACCCCGCCAAGTTGCCTTGGCGTACTACTAGTCCTCATCCAGAAATAACTCTGCCGTGTAACCAACGTTTTGCAATCCACGCTGCTGTGCCATTAATCAACAGCAGTAGTAATAGCAAAACCGATGCACTAGCATAAGCACTGTTATCTCCTCCTGAAACGTTCATTGATAGATCAAAAATATGAACCGAAAGGGTACGCCCAGAATCGAGGAGTGATTGTGGCATTCGGTCTACGTAACCGCTAGTGAAAATTAAAGCCGCAGTTTCCGCAATAGCCCGGCCAACACCAAGCACAAATCCCACAACTAAACCAGGAATAGCAGCAGGTAATAGTATCTGAAATATTGTGGTTGTGCGCGAAAAGCCAAGAGCGGCGGCTCCTAATCTGTACTCATTAGGAACCGCTAAAAATCCTTCCTCTGTAGAGCGAATCAAGATTGGTAGCACCATACACGCTAGTGTGAGTCCGCCTGAAAGAATGGAAAACCCCAGCCCTAAAACTTTGCAAAACAAGACGTTGCCAAACAACCCGAAAACAATCGAAGGTACACCAGCAAGTACATCTAGACTGCGGCGCACTAATCTAGCGAACCAACTATCACTAGGAGTAAATTCTGCTAATAAAACTGCTGTACCAACACCAACGGGTAGGCAAACCGTCATACATACACCAATAACTAAAACGGTGGAAACGAGAATACTGGCGATTCCTCCTTCTCTACCCGCATTTTCTGGTTCACTAATCAGAAATTCCCAAGATAAATATCCCATACCGTGCCAGAGGATATCGCTAACTATCCATAAAAAGATGGCGGTAACGAAGGCGGCTGTTGCCCAAACTAAGCTTGTTGCTAGCCACTCTCTAAGAGTGATACGATTGTCTTTGCTTTGTTTTATCTCTGCCATTTGCCTTGACTGATAACTTCAGCGATCGCCACTAAGACCACAATCATTCCCATCAATATCAAACCACTGACAAAAAGCGCACTACGGTGATCCTCTGTGGCATACGCCATTTCTAAAGCAATATTGGCTGTGAGTGTGCGGATGGGGTCAAATAAGCTTTTTGGGGTCTGTACCACATTGCCGCATACCATCAAAATTGCCATTGTTTCACCAATGGCACGACCTGTCCCTAAAATTAAGCCTGTAAATAACCCTGATTTGGCTGATGCAAAAACTACTGTGCAGATTGTTGTCCAACGTGATAACCCTAGTGCAGCAGCACCTTGAATGTAAGCGATGGGAACTTTTTCGAGGCTAGCATCGGCTACAAGGGCGACTGTTGGCAGAATCATCACCGCCAAAATTGCTATTCCTGCTAATAGGCTTGGCCCTGGTGGATGAATTTTTCCAATCAGAGGAACCAGCACGACTAATCCCCAAAAGCCATACACTACAGAAGGAATCCCCGCTAATAATTCAATCAGGCGGCGATAGAGTTGAGCTACCATTGGCGGGGCATAGAATTGGCAAAAGACAGCAGATATAATGCCTACAGGAGTAGCAATTAGCACCGCACCGAGCATTGCCAAGAAGGTACCCAGCAACATGGGTGAGAGATTATATAAACCTGCTGTGGGGTTCCAAGAGGAGTCGGTAAAGAAGCGAGATAGTGCTATACGACTGAAAATTGGTAAGGATTCGGAAATTAGAAAAACAACAATTAAAAGTGCGATCGCTCCGGCGATTGTTGCCAAACCTCGTAGTATCCAAATTAACCAAACATCATGGGGCGATGGAGACAAAGTTTTGCTTTTTAACAATGTCACTTACCTGCTGTGATTGTGCAAAGTTAATAAATTCTTTAGCCAGCCCTTGGGGTTCGGTTTTAGTAACCAAGTTAAGCGGTCGAGAAATAGGAAAGCTCCCGTTTTGTACATTAACTGTTGTTGCTGCTACACCGTTTACAGCTAGCAATTTGATTGGTACTTTATTGGCGGCGCTATTTTCTGCCGAGCCAATGGAAACATAGCCAATAGCATTCGGGTTTCCGGCTACAGTCTTAATTCCTTGCTCATTATCACCAATCACTACTTGTGCTTTGATGTCCGTATTTTTTAGCTTGAAGTAGTGGGTAAACAATTCCAGGGTAGAACGTCCTTCGGCTTTATTAACAACTGTAATTGCCCCATCCTTACCCCCTACCTGTTTCCAGTTATTCACCTTGCCTGTGTAAATATCTACCACCTGCTTGTCAGTTAGGGATGGCAGGGGATTTTCCTGATGGAGAATCATCGTTACTCCATCACGAGCGATGGAAAACGCTTTTAAATCTTTTTCTTCGGGCTTTAAAGCACGGGAAACCATACCAACATTAGCTACACCTTGACGAGCATCTGCAATACCACGAGAAGAACCGCCTGATTGCACATCAACTCGCACACCGGAATGTTGCGATTCAAACTTTTTGCCAATTTCTGCTGCTAATGGTGCAACTGTACTTGAACCAGTAAGTACCAATTTTCCTTGTAGCCTATTTGGATCATTTGTGACTGCTTGCGGAGGTTGAGAACAACCTTGCAACCAAATGCTTGTCACTAATCCTATTGCGATCGCCGAAATTTGTGAATGTTTCATCTTCTCCCTTTATTTCTATAGATATTCCAGATTTTAGTTGAACGAGAGAACACAACAACCGAGGTTTAAAGCCTTGCCTGTAGTTACTTCGACTTGAGGGGCAAGACGATAGAGAAATGCTTTGCCATCTCGCTCCCGCACAACCAACTTGGCTCGACGCAAAACCTGTAAATGATGAGAGAGTAGACTTTGCTCCAAATGCAAAATCGCATTCATCTCTCCTACTCGCTTCGGACTGTCAATCAAAAGTTGTAAAACTGCCAAACGGGTTTCATCCGCCAGTACCTTAAGCTTGTCTACACAATCGATGCTTAAATTTGTACTATTTTGCATTGCCCTGAAAACGATAAGTTTTCCTTATTTCAGCATAAATAGCAACAATTAGACAGTTGACAATTAAAATTTGTTAGCACTTTTTTTTACAAATGAGCGTTCATATGAAATTGTATTCATGCTTAGTGTCTCATATTTGGTAACTCTCCGGTTCAATCTCAATGAGGCACCAGCAATTCTCATTATGACTTTTGACTATTCAGGGCAGTGAGAACGGGGTAAGGTAAGAGAGTCAAAAGCTCACCGAGTCGAAAATGTTGACCCCCACCCGCAAGTTCGACGGCATCATTGGGTACTTTCGCAACGTGCTGCAAGCCTTACCAGACAAGCGCACGGGGAAGAACACACGCTATAGCATGGAAGATGCGGCATTGAGCGCTTTCAGTGTGTTCTTTACGCAAAGTCTGTCGTTCTTGTTGTACCAACGGACAATGGCAGATATGAAGGGAAGAAGCAATGCTCAGAGCTTGTTCGGAGTGCATCAGATCCCGTGCGATGTTATGGCAGAGAAATTTGAACTGGTTAGGATTCTGGGGTGGACGATGGAAGTGGACAGACTTCCATAGCTTGAATCAAGCCGTTCTCAAGGGTGAATCGATGACCCACATGCTCATCGACAAGAACTGCTCCAGCTAAGTCACTCACGACCTGATGCACATCGACCAAAATGCGCCCGATCTCCTCTGAGTAAAAGGAAACTGGCTCAACGTGCGGATTGATCTCGCTCCATTGCTCCGTCCAGTAAGCACGAACTTCTTCAGACCCACGGACAAAACCGCCTTTGAACGCTTTCGGCCAAGCTACGTCCGGAGTCATGAGGGCAAGGGCAGCGTCAATGTCTCGCGCGTTGAAGGCTGCGTACGCCGCATGGAGCAGTTCTATTTCTGGTGCAGTTTGATCTGACATACAGAGGTATGGTGACAGCAGTTCTCATTATGCAAGATTATGAGAGTGATTACCATCCAAACTCGCTATTTTGAGGAATTTCGGTATCTGAAACCCTTATTCCCTCGTTAGCAATCTAGGCTTGAAAGCTCAATTTATAGTGCAAGGGTTTCAAAATGAGAATTGCTGATGAGGCGCAATGATCCTTTCCCCACGCTGACGCTTTAAAAGAAATCGAAACCTCATCCAATAGCAAGGTTTTGTTATTTATCGGGATTGTAAACCTCGGTATTTCGATATACTATGTGTAGTATAAAAGCCGTTATAAATCCAAAATTTCAATTTTATCGTGAGCGTTCTTTTTTTCTAAGGGCGTCGCATAGTCCTTTGCCCTCTGGTGAGGGCATTTCTATTATTAAAACTCTGTTGTCAACCTATTGGTATCTTGGCTCAATATAATTGGGGAAAGTAAATGTTGTGACGTTATCAGAGTTTTCATTAACTGGAAAAATTGCTTTAGTAACTGGAGCCGGAGGGGGACTAGGGCTAGAAATTGCCCAATCACTTGCTAAAGCTGGTGCGCGTGTGATCGTCAATGGGCGAAACCTGGAACGTCTTAATCAAGCAGTTGCAGTTATTGAGGCAAGCGGCGGTTTTGTTTTTCCATTGCCGTTTGATGTGACAGATGAAGTTGCGGTTCAAAACGCATTTATAGAGATTCAAGAAAAGCATGGCTGTTTAGATATTCTCGTCAATAATGTGGGAATGCGCGATCGTCGTGGATTGTTCGAGTTTGAAATGGATGCAGTGCGCCGATTAATCAATGCTGATTTGATTGCACCATTCAATTTGTCACGAGAAGCGGCAAAACTAATGATACACAAGGGTAATGGTCGAATCATCAACATCACATCGATCGCGGGACAACTTGCCGATGCAGGCGATGCAGTTTATACAACAGCGAAAGGAGGACTCGAAGCCCTAACTCGCACCCTTGCTGCTGAACTTGGGGCTTTTGGAATTACCGTCAATGCAGTTGCTCCCGGCTTTTTCGCAACACAGAGCAATGCAGATGTGGTTGCCGATCTAAAAGTCGCCGAATGGTTGAAAAAGCGAACTTCTCTCGGTCGTTGGGGATCTCCAGAAGAAATTGCAGGTGCAGTTGTATTCTTTGCTTCTCCAGCCGCATCTTACATTACGGGTCAAGTTTTAGCAGTTGATGGTGGCTACCTTGCTCATTTCTGAAAATACAGTTTCTCTGCATACATGAAATATAATCTCTCCATTTGTGAATCTAAGTCAAGGAGGCAAGGTGTCAGAGGACAAATCGAGTTCAATAGGAACACCACTATCAGATGTCGAAATAGATATAACCCTTGTCTACAGTCTGTTATCAGATCAGCATCCAGATTTGATGCACCTGCCGATTCATCTTGTTGATGCTGGTTGGGACAATGTGATATTTCGGCTGGGGGATCAATTATCTGTAAGACTTCCACGTCGAAAAGCAGCAGCGACATTGATCGAAAATGAGCAAACCTGGCTTCCAGTACTGGCTCCTCAACTGACTATACCTGTTCCAACTCCTTACAGAATAGGCAAGCCAGGACAAAGCTACCCTTGGCGATGGAGCGTATTACCGTGGCTAGCTGGTATTCCTGCCGATCAAGAGGAACCCCATGCAAATCAGTCCAAATTTTTTGCTTCATTTCTACGCTCATTGCATACCCCTGCACCATTGAATGCGCCACAAAATCCAGTACGCGGTGTACCACTGACACAGCGTGCAGCTTCTGTAGAAGAACGAATGCAACGACTGCAAATAAAAACTAATTTGATTACTCAAAAGCTCAGAGACATTTGGAATAGAGCTTTAAACACGCCTGTTGACGCTGAAGCGAAATGGTTACATGGAGACCTTCACCCACGCAATATCCTTGTCGAGAACGGTGCGATCGCAGGCATCATTGATTGGGGCGACATTACATCAGGTGACATTGCAACAGACCTTGCCTCTATATGGATGCTGTTTAGCGAGCCAAAAGCACGCTCCCAAGCACTGGCAGAATACTCAAATGTTTCTGAGGCAACAATACAACGTGCTCTGGGATGGGCGATACTTTTTGGTGTAATGTTACTGGATACAGGATTGGTTGATAATCCAAGGCACGTAATAATGGGAGAGAGAACATTACACCGTGTTTCTCAAGATGGATGATAAATTATGTGAAAGTTAGAGTTAAAGGCAAGTTTTAAACTAACTTCTCGACGATGCTTAATAGATCGTCTAGAAGTCAATACCCTTGGGTTAAGCATTTTTTCTCTTCTCTCTGTTTCCTCTGCGCCTCTGCGGTTCGCCTACAACATACAGCTGTTCTAATAGTGTTCCATCATCATCTTTAAAAATTGGATAATTCGGAGAATAAATTCATCCCACGTAATTCAAAGTAATCGCTTTGTGTCCTGAGAAGGATGTCAGAGAAACGGCTACTTGAGAAGGTAAAATTATGATTTAATGCTGGACTAATTGCTAATTTAAAATGCCCCATATATTATTAGTGGATGATGAAGCACCCCTACGCGAAAGCCTAACTTACACGCTGCAAAAAGAAGGCTATACAGTGACAACGGCAGCAGATGGGCATAGTGCCATCAAACAGTTTCACAAAGAAGTACCAGATGTAATTTTGCTCGACCTCATGCTGCCGGAGGTTGGCGGCATGGAGGTTTGTTGGCGAATTAGGGCATTTTCGGATGTTCCCATTGTCATGCTGACAGCAAAAGATCAAGATATTGATAAAGTTTGGGGCTTGGAAGCAGGAGCTGATGATTATGTAACCAAACCATTCAACACCCGTGAACTACTGGCACGGATCAAAGCAGTGTTGCGCCGTCGTTCTGGGGATTAGTTTCAAAAATGATCTGGTTGCCTCGCATCAAACTAAATTCGATTCATGCTCGGCTGTTAGCCACTTACCTGTTACTGATCACCTTGGGAACCTCGGTGATGGCAGGCTATATTCTGTGGTCGTTCCATGCTTACTTCATGCGATCGCGGCAAATGGATTTGGATAACTGGACAGCTGCCTTGAGTGAGAGTGCAGCAGATGCTTTAGAAGAAAAGAATCTGCAACAAGTAGAATTACTGGTGAAGCGGTATGGAGCGCCACAAACTGTGGCACTTCGCATTTTTGATCAACATGGTCGTCTTCTGGCAACTTCTGACCCACGGCTAGACAAACAGGTTAAAGACTGGTACAAAGTTACCGGAGTATCGGAAGCTCTACAAAATCGTCCGTCGCAAGGGGTTGCAAAAGGGATTTTATCAACTGAAGATCGCCTATACATCGCTAGACCAATTGTGCGTAATGGTCAATTACTGGGCGTGCTGCGAATGTCCATTACTTTGGATCACCTTCAGCGTCAGTTCGCTAGGGTGATTTGGAGTGTTTTGGGAACGCTGGCGCTGACAATCTTGCTATGTGCCCTAATCAGTACTCGCTTTGCTCGAAGTCTCTCAAAACCAATTGAAACGATGCGGAACTTTGCAATTCGCTTAGGTAGTGGTGATTTTGGTGACAAGCTAATTATCTATGAAAACAATGAGTTAGATCAGTTAGCAACAGAGCTAAACCGGATGAGTGAACGGTTGGCTTCTCTAGATCAAGAGCGCCGAGCTTTTTTAGCAAATGTCTCCCACGAACTTCGCACACCCATCAGCAACGTTCAGGTAACGATAGACGCACTTAGAAGTGGTGCATACGAAGAACCGCAATTGCGCGATCGCTTCTTTCAAACTATTGAGAACGAAATCAAACGCTTATCACGACTGATTCATGACCTGCTTGATCTCGGACGCTTAGAAGCAGGAATTACTCAACTCGAACAGCAAACTTTCTCACTGCACGGTCTGATTAACCGTGCTGTCAGTGCGATGGAGCCTCGAATGCAAGCCATTGGCGTATCTGTGCGCCTCAACGTAGCTGATTTACAACTACAAGGCGATCCAGAACGGTTATTACAGGCTATTTTAAATTTGCTAGACAACGCTATCAAACATTCAGTACCCAATTCTTTGGTCTTTATTTCTGGGTACAGCGAGAATAAACAAGCAGTTATAAAAATTCAAGACCAGGGAACAGGTATTAGTGAGGGTGATTTGCCCCGAATTTTTGAGCAGTTTTATACAACAGACCCTTCCCGTAAAGGCAGTAGCAGCGGTCTAGGGTTAGCGATCGCCAAGCGCATTATAGAAGCTCATCAAGGCAACATTACAGCAAACAGCGTCGCCAGCCAAGGCGCAACTTTTATAATTTGCCTGCCTCTAAAAGCGATGTCTACGATGGGCTACACCTACCCAAAGTTCAATCAGGAAGGAGGGAGCTAGGAGCAGGGGACAAGAGGCGAGAACTTGAAACAAGTCTTTCCCCATGCCCAATGCTCCAATTCCTTATACTTTGATGGTTTCCTCACAAGTTCCTCAAATTGTTTTGCTAAGTTTAGAGGCTGGGCAATGTCGGCAAAATGGGGTTAATCCGGCTGATGAACATTATTAGAGAAATTAATGATGAGTTAGCGATCACTGGGCAAATTAAACTAGATCAGCTGCAACAAATAGCTAATGAGGGTTATAAGTCTGTACTGAACTTGCGTTTGCCTGACGAAACAGGGTTGCTGGCTAATGAACAGGAAAAAACTGAGCTTTTGGGATTATATTATCTTAATTTCCCAACTAAATCTGAATATATTAATCATCAAGTATGCTCCAAATATATCAAGTCATCAATAAACTACCTAAACCGACTCTGATACATTGCGATAATTCAATTCGTTCAGCTGCAATAGTATTTTTGTATATCGCTCTTAAACAGGGTATAAGCTTTGAAAAAGCACTGCAAAAAATTATTAATATAGGCTTGATATAAGACTAGTACCGCAAGGCGGAAGTCAAATGTAAACAGCTTTTAATCTGCTTACATTTAATTTTATTCTGCTAAAACTTGCTGGATTTAATTTATCGTAAATTAATTTTGAATTTTGAATTGTTAATTATGGCGTGATGTTCTACTAGCGATCGCTTCAATTTTGCTTTAGTACTTAATCGGGAATAGTGTTTTATACCTGATTGAAAAAGAAACTTGTTCAACAATTCTCCCTTGTCCGCCTTCCTCCACTCTCTCATCCCATAGATTTTAAGTTCTCACAGCCTTTCATCCTAGAGCTAGACGCAAACATTTTTATAGTAATTTACAATCAGTTGGGGAATATACCTCAGCAAACCGAAAACTGGAAAGAAATATGAGGTTGTTACCTAAATAAATTTCTGGAATTCGTCATCATGTATGAACTAGTTCAAACTCTCTCCAACGGTGATGAAAAAACTGCTCTACATCAGTTGATTTATGCGTTGAGTGCTTCAGGTAAGCATTACTTTCTAAGAAATGAGATTTTGCAAGCTTTTGCCGACTACTGTCATCAATCCCAAAAGCCAGCCTATTTTTACTACTCTTCTTCCATTGGCAAAATAATACAATACACCCACGAAATAATTCTCGAAGAGGAAAGTACGTGGTTCGTGATTCGACCGAGGATTGCCAATCAAGAAGTTTGGCGACTGACAGCCGATTTTAGCAGCTTCGAGCCAATGACGCCTCAAGCGCTGTTAGATGTGAGAGATCGTCTAGTCAACCGCTACCAACCCCATATCCTCGAAATTGACCTCCACCCCTTCTATGAGAGTTCTCCGAGAATCGACGACGCGAGAAATATTGGTCAAGGTTTAGCTTTTCTCAATCGTTACCTGTGCAATCAATTATTGACTGACCCTGGATATTGGGTAGAAATGTTATTTCAAGCATTACATGGGCTGCAATACAATGGTATTCGCCTGTTGTTGAGTGATCGCATTCCCTCCGGTATTCAGTTAGCTAAACAAATTAAGCAAGCGCTCAAATTGCTGAGTGAGCGATCGCCTCATGAACCTTATGAGAAATTTAGCTTTGACCTCCAAAAACTCGGCTTTGAGCCGGGTTGGGGTAACACTGCGGCGCGAGTCTCGGAAACTTTAGAACTCCTCGACCGACTTATTTATTCCCCGGAACCTGGCATCTTAGAAACATTTGTAGCTCGCGTCCCCGCCGTCTTTCGCGTCGTCCTCATCTCTATCCACGGCTGGGTGGGACAGGAGGATGTTTTGGGAAGAGATGAAACACTCGGTCAAGTTATCTACGTCCTCGAACAAGCTCGCAGCTTAGAAAACGAGCTGCGCGAACAAATCAAACTCGCTGGACTCGACCAGCTAGGTATTAAACCCCATGTGATTATTCTCACCCGATTAATCCCTAACTGTGAAGGCACATTTTGTAACCTGCCCTTAGAAAAAGTCCAAGATACCGAAAATGCTTGGATATTGCGCATTCCTTTTGGTGAATTCAATCCAGAAATTACGAATAATTGGATTTCTAAATTTGAGATTTGGCCTTATTTAGAACAATTTGCTCTAGATGCAGAAAGAGAGTTACTAGCTCACTTCCAAGGCAAACCTAGTCTGATCATTGGCAATTACAGCGACGGTAACTTAGTGGCCTTTATACTATCTCGCCGCATGAAAGTTACCCAGTGTAACATTGCCCATTCTTTGGAAAAACCGAAATATCTATTTAGCAATTTATATTGGCAAGATTTAGAAGATAAATATCATTTCTCAGCACAATTCACCGCTGATTTGATTAGCATGAATGCAGCCGACTTCATTATTACATCGTCCTATCAAGAAATTGTCGGCACACCCGATACTATAGGTCAATACGAGTCTTACAAGTGCTTTACGATGCCACAGTTATATCATGTGGTTGATGGAATTGATTTGTTTAGTCCTAAATTTAACTTAGTGCCGCCGGGAGTAAACGAAAATATTTTCTTTCCCTACAGCCAACAAGAAAACCGAGATTCTAACCTTTGCAGACAAGTTCACGACTTACTATTTAGCCGCGAAGACCCACAAATCCTTGGTCATTTAGACCACCCCCAGAAGCGACCAATCTTTGCCCTTGATACCATAACTTCAATTAAAAATTTCACTGGTTTAGCTGAATGTTTTGGTAGAAGTCAGGCGTTGCAAGAGCGTTGCAACCTGATTCTCTTAACTACTAAACTGCATCTACATGAAGCTACAAACTCAGAAGAAGCAGAAGAAATTCAAAAACTCCATGAGATCATCGAGCAATATCATCTCGATGGCAAGATTCGGTGGGTGGGAATGCGTATCTCTAGTAGCGACATCGGCGAAGCCTACCGAGTAGTTGCAGATTCTCAGGGTATTTATGTCCATTTTGCCCGCTTTGAATCCTTTGGTCGCAGTATTTTGGAAGCTATGATTTCTGGTTTGCCAACTTTTGCTACTCAATTTGGCGGTTCTTTAGAAATTATCCAGAACCAAGAAAACCGATTTAACGTTAATCCTACAGACTTAGAAGGAACAGCAACGAAAATTTTAGACTTTCTTGATAAATGTGATACTCATACTCAATACTGGCAAGAAGTTTCAGAATGGATGAGCCAGCGAATTCATCACAAATATAATTGGCACTTACATAGCAATCAATTACTACTGCTTGCTAAAATGTTTAGTTTTTGGAACTTTGTTGCTCCCGAAAATAACGAAGCCAGAGATCGCTATATGGAAACCTTATTTCATCTCATTTATAAACCCAGAGTCGAAAAGATTTTGGAAAAGCATAAGGGGGGATGAGGGAGTGGGGAGCAGGGGAGCAGCACTTCGGCTACGCTCAGTGACCGAGGAGCAGAGGAGCAAGGGAGAGTTAGAAATGGATTCATCCACCTCGGAGCTCCGTTCATCTACCTCTGAACTGGATGAATCCACCTCTGAACTGGATGAATCCACCTCTGAACTCCGTTCATCCACCT
>NZ_JAVRCI010000059.1:16370-43781 GCF_034530835.1 Nostoc sp. DedQUE12b
GATGAATCCACCTCTGAACTGGATGAATCCACCTCTGAACTCCGTTCATCCACCTATGAACTGGATGAATCCACCTCTGAACTCCGTTCATCCACCTCTGAACTCCGTTCATCCACCTATGAACTGGATGAATCCACCTCGGAACTCCGTTCATCCACCTCTGAACTCCGTTCATCCACCTTTGAACTGGATGAATCCACCTCGGAACTCCGTTCATCCACCTCTGAACTCTGTTCATCCACCTCTGAACTGGATGAATCCACCTCAGAACTCCGTTCATCCACCTCTGAACTCCGTTCATCTAGCTCAAAGACTCAAAATCCCCACTCTCAACTTATGCAAACAAAAGGTCGTTCTCGCCATTTTATTTACACAGACTGGATATTAATCGAAACCCAGTTTGATCCTGAGCAATTGCACTCCAAAGAAACCGTCTTTACGATCGGTAATGGATACCTGGGAACAAGAGGCAGTTTTGAGGAAGGTTATCCTCATGCATCGCCAGCTACTTTTATCCACGGTGTCTACGATGATGTGCCTGTAGTTTACACTGAACTGGTAAATTGCCCTGACTGGCTACCTTTGATAGTGATTGTAAACGGCGATCGCTTCCGTCTCGATCAAGGTGAGATACTACGCTACAATCGCCAACTTGATTTAAGCCAAGGACTATTGATCCGGACGGTGCGTTGGCGCTCTCCCAGTGGCGATACCATAGACATCAGCTTTGAACGTTTTGCTAGTCTTGCAGATCCGCATGTGTTGGCGTTACGCTGCCATATCACCCCAGTAGATTTTGAGGGGGTAATCGAAGTTCAAGCTAGTATCAATGGCTATCCAGAAAATCAGGGTTTTAATCACTGGGAAGGACTAGATCAGGGCAAAATCGACCAAGGAATCTGGTTGCAACGCCGTACCCGCAGTTCCCGAATTGAACTCGGTATGGCAGCTAAGGTGACAATATTAGGCACCGAAGCATCTTTGCAAGTCAATACCGCACCTGGTTATCCGACCTTAAGCACGACCTTCTTGGCTAAGACACAACAGACTGTAACTGTAGAAAAAATTGTCACAGTTTTTACCTCGCGGGAGATTGACACACCAGTGCCAGCTGCTCAAGAAAAACTTGCGCACCTGCCAGACTATGAAACGTTACTAAAAGCCAATGAACAAGCGTGGGATGAGGTTTGGCAGCAAAGTGACATCCTCATCGAAGGCGATAGTACAGCTACTTTTGCTGTTCGCTACAATCTGTTTCAACTGCTGATTGCGGCACCACGGGATGATGACAAGGTAAGCATTCCTGCTAAAACCCTTTCTGGATTTGGCTATCGCGGTCATATCTTTTGGGATACAGAAATTTTTATGCAGCCCTTGTTTCTGTTTACCCAACCAGCGATCGCCCGCAATTTACTCAGTTACCGTTGGCACACTTTACCCGGAGCTAGACGCAAGGCAGCCCATTATAGGTATAAAGGGGCAATGTTTGCCTGGGAAAGTGCTGATACCGGAGATGAAGTCACACCACGTTGGGCTATCGGCAGTGATTTTTATGGTGAAGACGTGCGGATTTGGTGCCGCGATCGCGAAATTCATATCAATGCAGATATCCCCTACGCAGTCTGGAACTACTGGCAAGCGACTGGTGATGATGACTGGATGCAAAAGTGTGGCGCAGAGATTATCTTAGATGCAGCGATCTTTTGGGGTAGTCGAGTCGAATTCAATCCTGAGCGCGAACGGTATGAAATTCGGGGAGTCATTGGAGCAGATGAATACCATGAATTCGTCCACAACAACGCCTTTACAAACCGGATGGCGCAATGGCATTTAGAGAAAGCGATCGCAATTTATGATTGGTTGGCTGACAAATTCCCCGAACGAGCCAGCGAACTAGAACAGAAACTAAAGCTCACCCCAGAGGAACGATCGCACTGGCAAGATATCATCGCTAAAATCTTGTTTCTCTATGACCCATCAACAGAACTAATCGAGCAGTTCGAGGGATTTTTCCAATCGGAAGATATCAATTTAGCAGATTACGAACCACGCGATCGCTCTATGCAAGCCATCTTAGGTGTCAATCAAATCAACAAATATCAAGTAATCAAGCAACCAGATATATTAATGCTCCTATATTTAATGCGGGAATCAGCAGATTTTCCCTATAACGAAAAAGCGTTGCAGACAAACTGGGACTACTACGCACCCCGCACTGATATTACTTATGGTTCGTCCCTTGGGCCAGCAGTTCAGGCCATCTTAGCTTCAGACTTGGGCAAATCAACCGAAGCTTACGAACAGTTTATGCGGGCGTTAATGGTGGATCTTGAAGATAACCGAGGTAACACCAACGATGGAATTCACGGCGCTAGTGCAGGGGGTATTTGGCAAGCTGTAATTTTTGGATTCGGTGGCATCCAGCTAACTGAAAATGGCCCTGTAGCCAATCCGCATCTTCCCCCTGGCTGGACGCGCCTGAAGTTTAAACTGCACTGGCGCGGGACATGGCATGACTTCGATTTGCATGGGGAATTGGGGGTAGGGGGGCAAGGGAGCAGGGGGGCAGCACTTCGGCTACGCTCAGTGACCGAGGAGCAGGGGAGCGGGGGAGAAGTTGCAGTAAGTTTTTCCCCTCCGCTGCCTCTTGTTTCCCATGAACCCTCGCCCATGCCCAACATCCAAGGATTTATCTTTGATTTAGATGGTGTGCTAACAGATACAGCAGAACTTCACTATCTAGCTTGGCAAAAGCTAGCAGATGAAGAGGGTATACCGTTTAATCGGGAGGCTAACGAAGCCTTGCGGGGTGTATCTCGTCGTGCTTCCCTGATGTTGATTATTGGGGATAGAGCGTATTCGGAAGCACAAATCGAGGAGATGATGGAGCGTAAGAATCGCTATTACGTCGAATTGATCCAAAACATGACACCCCAGGATTTATTGCCAGGTGCGATCGCCTTACTGGATGAACTACGGCAAGCTGGTATTAAGATCGGTATTGGTTCAGCGAGTAAAAATGCCCGCCCCGTACTAGAGCGATTGGGCATTGTGGACAAAGTAGATGCGATCGCAGACGGTTACAGTGTACAAGAACCCAAGCCAGCACCCGACCTATTTCTGTACGCAGCCAAGCAGCTAGGAATCGAACCAGCGCAATCTGTGGTTGTAGAAGATGCCGCAGCAGGTGTTGAAGCCGCTCTAGCCGCTGGGATGTGGGCAGTAGGACTCGGCCCTGTTGAACGAGTTGGAGCCGCTCATATTGTTTTGCCTAGCCTAGAAGGTATTAAATGGGCAGACCTACGAGAGCAATTGAGTAACATTTCCAGACAAAAACAGTGAACAAATGAAAACCGCTTAATTACTTACAGCAGATTTGAAAGAAGGTTAAATACACAACGATTCGTCTTAAAGCTAGGTACAAAGAGCATTTTACTTCTGAATTCTGCTGTATTCAGTCCTAATTACCCCAAAGAACTAAAATTACTAAAACTACGTGAGTTCAACAGACCTCTCCCTCCCAGCCTCCCTCTCCTAAAAGGCGAACGCGTTGCGTCTCCGTAAGGAGAGGAAGGAGTAACGATAAAATAGGGTTTTTGCTCCCCTCTTTTCGTAGGAAATGGGCTGGGGGAGAGGTCAAAACAGCACTCGTCGAACTCACGTTAAAACTACGCTGAAATTGCTAATAATTGCTAAACTCCAAAAGCTAAGATCGTCTAAATAGGGAATCTAAAACAAAACCCCACTTTAGAAATTAGGAGCAAGAGCGTGAATTTGGACGATTTAGCTTTGCAGATAGAGAATATGCGTAAGCGCGTCGCCCTCTTGCAACGCCAGAGCGAACAGCAAAAAGCACAAGCAGATATTGAACTCGTCAACGCAGTATTCAAAGAAGTTTACCTCGCTTTGGAAGAACTGCAACTAGTAAATGAAGATTTAAAGCAGCAGAATGAAGAATTATCCAAAACTCAACAGGCTTTGGTAGCACAAGGTCAACGCTACCAAGAACTATTTGAGGAAGTACCAGACGCTTATTTTGTGACTGATACAAAAGGGATAATTCAGGAAGCTAACTCAGCCGCCACCACTCTGCTCAACATTTCTAAAAGTTCGTTGTTGGGCACATCCATAGGGATTTTTGTACTTGAGAAAGAAATAATTGCTTTTCATTTGAAACTAAATCATCTGCGCGATCGCGCCCAATTCCCAGACTGGAAAATGCAAGAGTGGGAAGTAACCCTGCGGCCGCGTGACAAAACACCTATTATGGCTGCGGTTAAGGTTGCTGCTATCCGTAATCAATCTAGTGAGTTAGTTAGTCTGCGCTGGCTATTGCGCGACATTAGCGAAAGCAAGCGAACCCAAGCCAAGCTGCAATGGGCAGAAGAGGCGATGCGACAAGCACTTGCGAAAGAAAGGGAGTTTAGCGAACTTAAATCCCGCTTGCTCACCATCACTTCCCATGAGTTTCGCACCCCTTTGGCTACGATCCACTCTTCTGCGGAACTACTAGAACATTATCGCCACCTCTGGAGCGAACACCGACAACAAACCCACCTGCGTCGTATTCAAGCATCAGTGATGCATATAACCCAGTTGTTGAATGATGTATTGATGGTGAGTCAGGATGAAACAGGCAAGTTAGAGTTTAATCCAACACCCATAAATTTGGTGGAGTTTTGCCGCGATTTATTAGAAGAATTACAACAGAGCGATCGCTCACAACATGCGATCGCTTTTAGCAGTGAGTGCCAATGTACAGAAGCTAACTTAGACGCGAAACTACTACGGCAAATCTTAAGTAATTTATTCTCAAATTGTCTAAAATACTCTCCTATTGGCAGTACAGTTAGGTTTTCTGTAACCACTGCCAACGAGCAAGCTATATTCCAGACTCAAGACTCTGGTATTGGCATTCCCGCTGCTGACATTGAACATATCTTTGAACCCTTCCATCGCGCTAGTAATACAGCCAATATCCCAGGAATGGGATTAGGGATGTCCATTGTCAAGCAGGCTGTAGATTTACACGGCGGCGAGATTACAGTTGAAAGTGCGATCGATGCGGGAACTACCTTTACAGTTATTCTGCCATTTTCAATAAATTTCCATGTATAACTAATCAATCACTTTTATTTATCGAATTTAAAAACAAAAGTAATTGCTTGTATGCTAGAAGGTCTTTAAAGTGGAGTAAGCCGGTCAACAATAGGTTGATTGTAAAGTTTTTCTTCGCAGTAGCTTAGGGAAACAAACTCAAAGACTTTGTATCTTTAAATATGAGCTTAAAATATTACGCCTGTGGTAATCTCTAACAAATCAGAATACGCACTTCTAGCCCTGTTAGAGTTAGCAACCTGCTACCCTAACGGTGAAGCCCTACAAATTCGAGAGATAGCGGCTTTGCAAGACATCCCGAACCGCTATTTAGAACAACTCCTAGCGACATTAAGACGTGGAGGTTTAATTAAGAGTATACGCGGAGCCAAAGGTGGCTATGTTCTGGCACGAGATCCCGGAAAAATTACAGTGTTGGATGCTTTTAGCTGCATGGAAGGATCAGATATTGTGGTCTCTCCTTCTGAGCCTCCTCCCAACACGGTAGAAGGTGAGCTAATTCAGGAAGTGTGGCAAGAAGCACGCCAGGCTGCTAACTCTGTTTTGGAAAAATATACACTCCAAGACCTTTGTGAACGAAGATCGATCCGACAACAGAAGGAACTAATGTATTACATTTAGGAAGTATAATTACTAATTCGTAATTCGTAATTCGTAATTCGTAATTCGTAATTAAAAGGAAAAGATGAAAGTAAGAACGAGCAATCTGTGACGCTGTTATATGCCTGAAGTCAATTTTCAACAGCCTATAAATAGTGCCGCTACTATCGTGGAGAGTTATGCAGCAGGAAAACGGAACTTTAGTAAAGCAGAACTGGGTAATGCTGATTTGCAAGGTATTAACTTGAAAGGATCTGACTTGAGTGAAGCTAACCTGAGTACTGCTAATTTGAGGGGAACTGATTTGAGCAATGCTTTTCTTAGTCAAGCTAATTTAAAGAATGCCGATCTTAGGGGAGCATTATTGATGTCAGCGAATCTCCGCTAAACCGCTCTCAAAGGAGCGAACCTGGAAAAAGCAGACTACGATTACCTATGGTAGGCTACGCCAACGCAACACCCATTTCCCCCAAGATTTCGATCCAGTGAAAGCGGGTATGCAGATTAAATTTTAAGATTGATTAATGTAAGTTAAACAATCGTACTGACCTCAAGATAGAAGATATTTCTCTCAAAAGAGTTGTATTTTGGTAAAAAAGCCTATCTATGAGGTTGACAATGGAGGCGAAAAGTGAAACCCTCAACCGACGCGCACCACTAATTACTGCTGGAATTTTTCTTGGTGTGGGTCTTGGAGGGTTTATTGATGGAATTTTACTGCATCAAATCCTCCAGTGGCATCACATGCTTAGTAACATTAGACCTCTGACAAACAGGGCGAATATAGATTTGAACATGGTGTGGGATGGATTGTTTCATACCTTAGATTGGGTATTCACCGTGGCAGGACTTGTGCTACTATGGCGTGCTGGAAGACGTGATGATGTTCCTTGGTCATCACAAACCTTTATTGGATCAATACTAATTGGGACTGGGTTGTTCGACTTTATTGAAGGTTTAATTGACCACCAAATTCTCGGTGTTCATCATGTCAAACCAGGCCCAAATGAGTTAGCTTGGGATTTAGGATTTCTTGCATTGGGTGCCCTACTTGTTGTCATCGGCTGGCTAATGATAAAAAAAGAGTCAACAGTCATTAGTCATTAGTCATTGGTCATTGGTCATGGGGCATTGAAAACAGCCAGAGGTGCAAAGGATCAGAGAAGCAGAGGGATAAAACTTACTGCAACTTCTCCCCTGCTCCCCTGCTTTCTTGCACTTCTGCCCCCTGCTTTTCCACTCCCCACTCTCCTCTATGACAGATACTTTTGAAAAAACTAGCTGGAGTTGGCATTTGTCTCAATTCCAACAACAAGCGGGTGAATGGTGGGAATACCAGTTTTACCGCTTTGAACGGGCTTTACCAGAATTGCCTACTGGATGGTCAATTAGCCCTTGGCTTGGTGAATTGTTGAAATTCCTGTTTTGGTTGGTACTGGGATTATTTGTAGCGTGGGTGGGTTGGCGATTATGGCGAGAATTCAGTCCCTATATATATTCTTGGCTAAATAGAAGTGGCAATCTCACTGATTTTCGCGTCAAAACTCGCTCTAATGATTCATCTATCGCGCTTTTGTTGGAGCGATCGCAAGAATTTTATCGTCAAGGTAACTACCGTGAGGCTTGCCGTTGTGTTTATTTAGCGATGTTGCAGCAGTTGGATAAAAATGCGATCGCACCCCACAAACTCAGCCGTACTGATGGAGAATATTTGCAATTGCTGCGATCGTCTGTGACTCCCATACAGCCTTATGAAACTTTAATTACTACTCACGAGCAATTATGTTTTGGTAATGCTGAGATTTTGCCAGACAATTATGAGCAGTGTCGGCAAGCTTATCGAGAAATTTCCCCAGAATGAAAAAGAGACGTTGCAATGCAACGTCTCTACACAAAACAAACAATATTCTATTTGGTAAGAATAGCGTAGACGTTCTACGGCTTGTCGTTAGACATCGCCTTGTCTACAGCTTGCAAGGCAGTGTTGACTTCCGCCTCTGTAACAATTAATGGTGGCACAAACCGGACTACTTTTGGCCCGGCTGGTACTAGCAATACACCTTCCTTGATGGCAGCATTGACGACATCGGCTGCGGTTATCTCGATGTCGGCTCGTAACTCCAAACCGTTGATTAAACCCCAACCCCGAACTTCGCCAATGTGCTGAGGATATTTAGCTGCGATCGCTTTTAATCCAGTTCGCAACTGTTCGCCCCTGTCTTGCACATTCTGCAAAATATTTTCCCGTTCCAATGTTTGGCAAACACTGAGTGCCACACCACACACAAAAGGATTGCCGCCAAAAGTGCTGGCGTGTTCCCCTGGTTGAAAAACATCGCAAAATTTCTTGCTCATCATTGCACCGATGGGGACACCACCACCTAAGCCTTTAGCACTGGTGAAAATATCCGGTTCAACACCGAGGTGTTCGTAAGCCCATAATTTGCCACTGCGCCCCATACCTACTTGCACTTCGTCGAAAATCAATAAAATGCCAGTTTCATCGCAAATTTGCCGGAGCTTTTTGAAATAGGCAACATCTCCTGGACGTACACCGCCTTCTCCCTGCAATGGCTCGATCAGAATTGCTGCTACCCGATAATCGCCTTCATCCAACTCGCTAATCGCTACTTCCACAGCGTTAATATCGTTGTAATTTACGTAGTGGAACCCAGGAACCAAGGGATCGAAGTATTTTTGATACTTCGGTTGTGCTGTAGCGGTAATGGTTGCCAAAGTCCGTCCGTGGAAACTGGCATTGGCGGTTAAAATAATCGGTTTTTCAATGTCTAATACTGTGTGAGCGTATTTCCGCGCCAGTTTAATTGCGGCTTCGTTAGCTTCAGCTCCAGAGTTGCAGAAAAATACGCGATCGGCACAGGAACGATCGACAAGCCATTTTGCCAATTCACCTTGCTCAGGAATGTAATACAAATTAGAGACATGGTGCAGCTTTTGGATTTGGCGTGTTACCGCTTCTACCATTGCTGGGTGGGCATGTCCCAAAGTACAAGTAGCAATTCCCGCTACAAAGTCCAGATATTCTCGTCCCTGCGTATCCCAAACCCGGCATCCAGCACCCCGTTCTAGGGCTAAGGGAAACCGGGCGTAGGTAGACATGACAGCTTCATTAAAGCTATCTGTATCAAAGGGACTAGATGCTACAGACCCTGAATCTGGGGGGATGGTGGCTTGGTCAACGAGAGTTTGTAGGCTCACTACCGCTCCTCCTGAAAGTTTTTCATTATATAGTTATTTACTAGTTTCCTAGAAATCCCTAAAAAATACTTTTTATTTAGCACAACTCGTACTTCTTCTTAAACTAACGTTTATATGACCTCAAATGCCTGGCGGTGGTGAAAAAAATTTTGTACTCAACGCTTGAGCAAGAGTATGAGCGACAGGCAATTTCCATAGGCACAGCCTGTCCCAATTTTGGGTAGAGTGTAGGGGTTTTCTCACTGATGTCCAAGCCTGACTCGTCAAACACTAGTCTACGATTCTGATGGTACTAGGGCAAATGACGTACCTTTGCTGTGTCTGGGAAAACTGTAACATTGTTCAACTGAAATCACTTCATCATAGTTAATACCCTCTAGGAAAGCTCCCAAAAGGTATTAGTTTTTTAACTATTATTTATTTTCAAAACTATTGACTACTTTTATGACGGAAGTTATACACTATTTGGATCTGCTATATTATCAGAATTCTCGTTAAACAACTTCACTATGCTTCCACCGCTCACGACAAGGTTGCCTATACTGAACATAAACCCTGTCCCTGCAAAATCGTTCTGTATTCCATCTTTTGCTCCTCCCATCACTGCCCTTATTTCCTCTTCGGACACTTCTTCCATCACTGGGGCTTTTGTATCAATTTTGTGTAAATCAGCGATTTTGATATTAGCCATGAGTTTCTCTAAAAATACATAATTTTGTATTGAGTACATCATATTACCACATATCAACAAGCTAGTAAGGTTTTTATACAAAACTACCTACTTTTTCCACTTAACCCACTTTTCTTACCTATTTCTCTCTCACATTCAGAAACTACCTATCCATTGACTCGGCTTGAGTAAGAGTATAGGACTTAGGCATTAACAAGAAAAACTAAATATGGGTATGGATTTCAGGCATTAAACCTTGATTTTTCCACACTTTTTAGGCGATGCCTGCGGCGGGCTACGCCTACGCTATTTATCAAAGAATGATTGATTAAAGCTTGAAACGACGTATTCTCGTTGATGCACAAGATAATAAATTTGTACAGTGCGTAAGTCCTAGAGCAGATTCTTTTTTCCACAGAGGTTGATTTGCTAGATTGGGGCGGTTTAACAACAGCACATCTGGTAAATAAGCGGATTCACTTTCAGATGGTTTTACCAATGTTGTTTTGGGGCAGCCATAAGGTAGTTTTAGTCAATCCTCAATGCGAAACTTATAAGCTGAAAATCAGAAAAAAGCTAAGTAGTTATGAGTTATTTAGATAACTTCTAAGTAAGTGGGCATGAATAATTAAAGGTTTGTAGTAAGCGGCTTCAGCCCTTGCTAAGTAGATAATTTCGTAAGTTCATAGCGAATCCCTCTGTGTACCTCTGCGTTTCTTTCAGCCTTCCTTTGCATTTAAAACCGCTACAAATTAATGCAAAGCTGTACTAAAAGACAAATTAATTTTACATGGCGTAACTTAGTTTGATTTATTCTTGCCCACTTACTGAGATTAAATATACTAAAAAGGACGAATATTAAAAAGTTACTAGAAAACTAGAAAAATTAGGTTCAAAGTACTATTTTTACCTCATTCTCAACACTTGAGCAAAAATATCAACGTATCCAAAAAGAGTTGATGGCTGGGGCGATCGCTCTTGGTGGTGTTTTCTTGATTGGCACTTTGTGGTACTGGTTAGTGGAGGGCTGGTCATGGGAAGATGCAGCTTACATGACAGTTATCACTTTGGCGACTGTGGGATACGGAGAGACGCAACCACTCGGTAGTCGAGGACGATTGTTTACAATTGCCCTGATTTTGTTAGGTGTAGTCAATATCGGTTACATTGTCAATAGATTTACAGAAGCGATTATTCAAGGGTACTTTCAAGAAGGAATTCGGCTACAACAACAGAGGCGGTTAATGGAATCCCTATCAGAACATTACATCATCTGTGGATTTAGTCGGACTGGTCGGCAAATTGCCAAGGAATTTCGGACAGAAGGTGTAGCTTTTGTAGTAATTGATTCGGAGACAGAATCAATACAAAGGGCACAGACTGAAGGTTACACAGCATACCAAGGTGACGCTACATTAGATGACACACTCCTAAAAGTTGGTATTGAACGAGCGATGTGTATCGTTGCAGCCCTTCCCTCTGATGCTGAAAATTTATATATCGTCTTGTCAGCAAAAACGCTGAATTCAGGAATTCGGGTGATCGCACGGGCAAGTACAGAAGAAGCTTTGCAGAAGTTACGACGCGGTGGTGCAGATGAAGTGATATCCCCCTATATTACTGGTGGAAAGCGGATGGCTGCTGCGGCTCTCAGACCCCAAGTATTGGATTTTGTAGATGGGATTTTGACTGGTGCAGACCGCCAGTTATATATGGAAGAATTTTTACTCGATCCAGCTTTCTGTCCTGTTGTGGGTCAAAGTTTGCAAAAGGCCAGATTGCGATCGCAAACTGGAGCATTGGTTCTGGCAATTCACCGCGTTGATGGAACTTTAATCGGTGGCCCCACTGGCGATACGATTTTAATGTCGGGAGACAGACTAATTGGTATGGGTACAGCAGAGCAATTGCGTAGCCTGAATCAAATTCTCGGCCCAATGAATTCCAAGAAACTGCGACGACCGAAAAATAGTTGATTTTATTTAAGTACTTTTTTATACTAATTAGATGTTGTTTGTATAGTCTAATTGCGTAAACAGATTTAGACTTTCCCAAATCGCCGCTCCCGTTGCTGGTAGGCACACAAGGCGCGGTGAAATTCGCCACGGTTAAAATCGGGCCAAAGAGCATCGGTAATATAAATTTCTCCATAAGCCATTTGCCAGAGAAGAAAATTTGAAAGGCGCATTTCTCCACTGGTGCGAATTAACAAATCTGGGTCAGTAATTCCAGCTGTGTATAAGTGGCTCTCAAACACCTGTTCATTAATTTCATTGGGTTGTAGCACACCTTGCTGGACTTGTTTTGCGATCGCCTGACAAGCTTGTAAAATTTCCTGCCGTCCGCCATAATTAGTTGCTACCGAAAAGCGGATACCACGATTATTCTTAGTTTCTTCCATTGAACGGGAAATTTCTTGTTGGAGCGATCGCGGCAGGTCTTGCAAATTCCCTACAAACTTAATTTGAACATTTTCTTCAACCATTTCCCGCAGTTCTTGGCGCAAAACTCTTTGAAACAGAGTCATCAAAAAATCTACTTCTTCCTGCGGTCTTTTCCAGTTCTCTGTTGAAAAAGCATAAGCTGTGAGCGCTTGAATTCCCCAATCCTGACAACAGCGAAGTAAATCCTTAAGAGCGTCTACTCCTCGTTTATGACCCATAATTCGGGGTAGACCCTGACGTTTAGCCCATCGACCATTACCATCCATAATCACCGCAACGTGCTGCGGCAATAATTCTCGTTTTAAATCGGTAGGTAAATCTTGTAGTTTAGTTTGTTGTAGTGTCATTTTTTATCTCGAGAAGCGGTCGATGGTAATCTGAGTAAACGTGAAACTAGTGCTAGTGTCTTCCCACCTATCCGACGAACGAAACTCAACAGACCAGGAGCAACAGCTTCCCGATCCACGGTTGGGGACAAAAGAGCTTCTAATGACTCTTTCAGTTTCCTAATTGTCAGCGGTCTATTTAGGGTTCCCCGTTCCGCTAAGGAAATAGAACCCGTTTCTTCAGAGACAACGACACAAATGCAATTTTCGACCCGCTCAGTAATTCCCATTGCTGCCCGGTGGCGTGTTCCCAACTGGCGCGAGGCTGTGCGTCCCGAAAGTGGTAAAATTATACCTGATGACACGATCCGTGAGCCACGAATCAATGTCGCTCCATCGTGTAACAGAGTTTTCGGCTGAAAAATTGTCTGGATTAGTTCTTTAGAAACTTCCGCATTTAGCTTTACTCCTGGTACAGAAAAATCTCGCTCATCAATTGGCCCTGTAGTTTCCACAATTAGTAAAGCTCCAATGCGGTTTTTTGACAATTCTTTAACAGCCTCAACAATTTCATCAATTACACTATCAGATTTGGGGATTGCCAGACGGTCGGGTTGAAACAGCTGGCGGAATTCGCCACGCCCCAATTGCTCCAAAAACCGCCGAAACTCTGACTGTAGAGCAACTGCCATCGCCACAGCACAACCAATCACCAACTTTTCTAGTACAAAACTTAGCAGAGGTAGTCCGAATCTGCCACTTAGTGCTGAGGCTAGCATTAAGATAATGAATCCCCGCACCATCCATAGTGTCCGGCGCTCACTAATAATAACTAGTATCATGTACGTCAGCGCCAGCACTAACACAATATCCAGAGTCCCAAGTAGCAAGGACTGTGACCACCCCAGGTTTGTCAGCCATTGCTTCCACCAATCTCTCATGACATCTGGATTAAACTTTTGCCTCTAATTACATTTAGTCATTAGTCATTAGTCATTAGTCATTGGTCATTAGTTCCTGGCTAATGACTAATGACCAAGGACAAATGACTATTTCTTCAGCCTTTCTGGTAGGCGATCTTGTCGGATTAAGTCTTGATAAGTTTCACGTTGCAAAATTAAATTTGCTTCGCCATTCGCCACAACAACTGCTGCCGGTCGGGGCAAGCGGTTGTAGTTAGATGCCATACTGTAATTGTACGCACCAGTTCCCATAACTACGAGAATATCTCCTGGTTCAGTCTTTGGGAGGAGAGCATTGTGAATCAGAATATCTCCTGATTCACAATGTTTACCAGCAATTGTGACTGTTTGGGTTAAAGGTGAAGACATTTTATTAGCAACTACTGCCCGATAAACTGATTGGTAAGTAATCGGGCGGGGATTGTCAGACATTCCTCCATCAATTGCTACGTAGGTACGAATTTCTGGGATAAATTTGGATGAACCAATAGTATAAGCAGTGACGCAAGCTGTGGCAATTAGCGATCGCCCTGGTTCACACAATAATTTTGGCAAAGGTAAATTTTCGGCTGCACAAGCTTCTTGGATCACTTCACAAATCGGTTTCACCCACTCTTCAATACTAGGGGGATCGTCTGATTCTATATACTTAATCCCTAAACCGCCACCGACATTTAATTCTGTCAGTTTTAAACCATACTTTGCCGCTTCTCGTAACCACTGCACCATCAGAGCGGCTAAATCTCGATGTGGTTGGCGTTCAAAAATTTGGGAACCGATATGAGCATGTAATCCTACGCAGTTAAGAAAAGACTGTTTGCTGACAAAAGTAAATAATTCCTCTAACTCATTTGGATCAAAGCCAAATTTACTATCTAGTTGCCCCGTGCGGATATATTCATGTGTGTGACATTCAATACCTGGGGTCAGACGTAACAGGAATCGAGGATGTACAGAGGGGGAATTTGCACTCTCGACAATTTCTACCAAAGTGCGTAACTCGTGCCAGTTATCCACGACAATAGTACAACCGACTTCAGTGGCAAAAATCAGTTCTTCACGAGATTTATTGTTGTTATGAAGATAGATTTTCTCAGGATTGACACCTGCTTGTAGCGCGGTGTAAAGTTCACCGCCTGATGCAACATCAATTCCTAAACCCTCTGATGCCGCGATCGCACAAACAGCTAAACAATTCCAAGCTTTTGAGGCGTACAATACTTGAGATTCACCCTTGTAGTATTGCTTGAAAGCATCTCGGTATTGCTGACAAGCCGAACGCAGGGTTTCTTCATCTAAAATATATAAAGGTGAACCAAACTGCTTAATTAGGGTTGTGACATCACACCCACCAATTTCCAGGGAGTCATGATTATGGACTCTGGCAGTTAAAGGTAAAAGTTCTTGATTAGGCGATGGATTTGCCTTGGTGTCGTGCCTTTGAGGTAAATATTGACTTCCAGAATGTTGAACCCCAGTGGGGTGAGTCGATACCATAACTATAAAAATTTTCCTTGTTCAAATTACGGGCTTTGAGTTTGTCTCCCGATTCCCAGTGTACAAAGGGTTTGTAACGTTATTCAATAAATGTGATCTCATTAGACTTAGAAATTAAATTACTGACATTAGAAAATCTCAGTGCTATTCTGGAACTCGATCAAGCTTGTTTTGGTGGACTTTGGACTCTAGACGGCTACAAACGAGAATTGGATAGTCCCAACAGCGATTTACTCGGTTTATTTTCCCCGTCCTCCAGCACAAGTTTGCTAGGAATGGGTTGCTTTTGGTCAATTTTAGATGAAGCGCACATTACAATTTTGGCGGTTCATCCTCAATATCACCGTCAAGGAATGGGTGCGGCTTTATTATATTCACTTATTAAGACAGCTTGCGATCGCAAAATGGAACGAGCTACCCTCGAAGTCCGAGCTTCTAACCTGGCGGCAATATCTTTATATCAAAAATTTGGCTTCAAAACAGCTGGGCGGCGGCGGCGTTACTACCAAGATAACGATGAGGATGCTTTAATCCTTTGGCTCCCAGATTTACAACACCGCAAATTTAAAGCAACTTTAGACCAATGGTATTCCATTGTCAGCGATCGCCTCGAAAAATCCTCTTGGCACTTGCTTTTTAAGTAAGTAGGTAGGCGAGGAAATTTATAACTATGTCATTGCCAAAGGAGCAAAGCAAAGTGAGACAATCACACGGGTTTTGAACGTTTTACATTTTGTTATATAGTTAGGTTTATTTGAATCTACCTATTTAGTTGGGTATGAGTCATTTTGAATTATTGGGGCTTGTGATCGGCTTCAGCAAAAAAATGTAACTTTGCTGCACCTATTTTTATTTAAATGTTTTATATAAAATAAAATATTTATAAGTAAATTAAATATTAATTATTTTTAGTTGATATTAAAAAATATGTATGCTAAACATAAATGTTTGGGATTGAGTCAAGAAACCCTTAATCTAAGCAGTGAACTGTTTGTAAAAAATCCCAAAAAGGCTGGTGAACTAAAGCTCCTCAGTACACTAGCCAGAGAAGAGTAGTCAATAGTTAACAATTAGCCCATCAACTCAAGTCATAGCTTCAGGATGTCTATAATCTGTTATACAGGCATCCAAAAGCTTTGCCTGTGCTAAAATCAGCATACCGGCACGACCGCAGATGATGGGATAAAGCCATGTTTGAGCGCTTCACAGAAAAAGCCATTAAGGTAATCATGCTGGCCCAAGAAGAGGCCCGCCGTTTAGGTCACAACTTTGTCGGAACCGAGCAGATCCTCCTGGGTCTGATTGGCGAAGGCACTGGAGTGGCTGCCAAGGTGCTGAAATCAATGGGCGTCAATCTCAAAGATGCCCGAATTGAAGTTGAAAAAATTATAGGACGGGGATCAGGCTTTGTTGCCGTGGAAATTCCGTTTACGCCACGGGCAAAGCGAGTTCTAGAACTCTCCCTAGAAGAAGCACGCCAACTGGGGCATAACTACATTGGCACCGAGCATCTGCTGTTGGGCCTAATCCGCGAAGGGGAAGGCGTCGCAGCCAGGGTGCTAGAAAACCTCGGTGTGGATCTATCTAAGGTAAGAACCCAAGTCATCCGCATGTTGGGAGAAACTGCCGAAGTTTCACCAGGCGGCTCATCCGGGCGCACAAAAACCCCGACTCTGGATGAATTTGGTTCAAACCTGACTCAAATGGCGATAGACAATAAGCTCGATCCAGTGGTGGGACGCGCTAAAGAAATTGAGCGGGTGATTCAGATATTGGGTCGCCGAACAAAAAATAACCCAGTACTGATTGGGGAACCAGGGGTTGGTAAAACTGCGATCGCTGAAGGTTTAGCTTCACGCATTGCCACCAAAGATGTCCCTGACATCCTCGAAGATAAACGCGTCGTCACCTTGGATATTGGTTTGCTCGTAGCAGGAACCAAGTACCGGGGTGAATTTGAAGAACGCTTGAAAAAAATCATGGATGAAATCCGCTCGGCGGGTAATGTCATTCTCGTGATTGATGAGGTACACACCTTAATTGGTGCGGGTGCAGCAGAAGGTGCGATTGACGCAGCAAATATCCTCAAGCCAGCTTTGGCAAGAGGTGAGTTGCAGTGCATCGGTGCTACAACCCTAGATGAATACCGGAAGCACATCGAGCGAGATGCAGCGCTAGAGCGACGTTTCCAACCAGTAATGGTTGGCGAACCTACAGTTGATGAAACAATTGAAATTTTATATGGTTTGCGCGAACGCTACGAGCAACACCACAAACTGAAAATCTCCGACGAAGCATTGGTAGCGGCGGCGAAATTGTCAGACCGTTACATTAGCGATCGCTACCTCCCAGATAAAGCCATCGACTTAGTTGATGAAGCTGGTTCTAGGGTGCGCTTGATTAACTCCCAACTGCCACCCGCAGCCAAAGAGTTAGACAAAGAACTGCGTCAGATATTAAAAGAAAAAGATGATGCAGTGCGCTCTCAAGACTTTGACAAAGCCGGGGAATTGCGCGATCGCGAAATGGAAATCAAAGCCGAAATCCGGGCGATCGCTCAAAGCAAGACCAATGCAACTGGCACAGAAGGTGAAGAACCTGTAGTTACAGAAGAAGACATTGCTCACATTGTCGCTTCCTGGACTGGAGTACCGGTGAACAAACTCACCGAATCTGAATCTGAAAAGCTGCTGCACATGGAAGACACCTTGCACCAGCGTTTAATTGGTCAAGACGAAGCTGTGAAGGCAGTTTCACGGGCAATTCGCCGCGCTCGTGTCGGTTTGAAAAATCCCAATCGACCCATAGCTAGCTTTGTCTTCTCTGGGCCTACTGGTGTAGGTAAAACCGAGTTGGCGAAATCCCTAGCTGCTTACTTCTTCGGTTCCGAAGAAGCGATGATCCGCTTAGACATGTCCGAATACATGGAGCGCCACACCGTCAGCAAGCTGATTGGTTCCCCTCCAGGTTATGTTGGTTATAACGAAGGTGGTCAGCTAACCGAAGCCGTGCGGCGGCGTCCTTACACCGTGGTGTTGTTCGACGAAATCGAAAAAGCGCACCCCGATGTCTTCAACATGCTGCTGCAAATTTTGGAAGACGGTCGGTTAACTGATGCCAAAGGTCGCACGGTGGACTTCAAAAACACCTTGCTGATTCTAACTTCCAATATTGGTTCTAAGGTAATTGAAAAAGGCGGTAGCGGTATCGGCTTTGAATTCTCTGAAGATGCCAGCGAGTCAACTTACAACCGGATTCGCTCTTTGGTGAACGAAGAATTGAAGCAGTACTTCCGTCCAGAGTTCCTCAACCGACTCGATGAAATTATCGTCTTCCGTCAGTTGAGCAAGCCTGAAGTGACCCAAATCGCCGAAATTATGCTCAAGGAAGTATTTGGTCGTCTAACTGAAAAGGGTATCACCTTAGAAGTTAGTGATCGCTTCAAGGATAGGTTAATCACTGAAGGTTACAGTCCCAGCTACGGCGCAAGGCCATTACGTCGGGCAATTATGCGCCTGTTAGAAGATAGCCTAGCAGAAGAAATTCTGTCTGGTCGTATCAAAGATGGCGATACAGCCCTTGTTGATGTGGATGAAAATGGCGTTGTCCAAGTTAGTTCTCAACAGCGTCGGGAATTGTTACCCCAAGGTGTTGAGTAAGATTTAGGGTTTGGGATTTAAATCTCAAATAGAAAATTAGAAAACGGTAGAGCAATAAGCACTCTACCGTTTTTTATTGTCAATATATACAAATCAAGGCTGATAAGCTGTTTCACATCTAACTTGCATAATTAAAGCGGATAAGATGCTCATGCTACAAGACTTCATAAAATTTTACTATGCAAATTAGATACAGCAGATTCTATGTTTATGAGGTACAGCAACTGAATCAAATTCAAAGTTTAAAAAGCATCCCAAAAGTTGCTGTACCTCACCTACCTCAAAAGCGCTGTAAGTTTTAGCAGATCAAAACACTAATGCTGGACATTTAACGATACTGATTGTTATGCTATATTTGATACAAAAAGTATAAGTCTTGATAAGCATGTGCTAGGTGTAATAACTTCTTATGAAAAAAGTAAGAAAAATATTTACTTTTCCAGTAATATTACTACTATTTGTATTGTAAACAGCTTGTAGTCGTCTTTATTCACAGCAATTAGATAGTGGTATACAAAAATCACCTGACCATAGAAGTCAGTCTCATGATCTCACAACACAGATTAGTAGTGAGCCTAGTGAATCAAGGCAGAATTCACAGCAAGAATATAGTTATGATTCTGAAGAAGTAAATGAAGCATCCAATATTTCGGAGCTACCAGAAAATTGGACACTACTAGCAAATAATGATACAGAGCAGGCTGAATTTTGGGTTGAAGTTGATTCAATTAAACGAAGTGGAAATACAGTAATAGTGAAGACTTTGTTTAAAAATCCTCAACAAGAATATACGCAACTTTTAAGATTTGACTGTGAGTTTTATATAGTTCGGTTGCTTGCGACAAATGGAGAGCAACCTGATCCATATCATCAGCCTGAAGCATATGCATCGATTGGAGAGAAAATTCAGCCTGGAACTTTTGTTGACAAGCTTTATCAATCTGTTTGTCGAAAGTAGATTTACACTGGAGTTTAGACTAAAACAAGCAAAAATAGCTCAACATTTGAACCAATTGATTCCATGTCGAACAATGAAATGAAACCAGAGCAATAAAAGGAATTAAAAGCCGTTAAGCAGTATTTTTAGATAGTTATTAGTATTCTTCAGGACAAATTGTCTGTATCTTCAATCAATTGACTGATTCTGAATCAGACCTGAAATGTATTTAAAATAGGAGAAGATAAAAAATTGTCAGGAGGAATCAATCTCATGACCGTGATAGTTGCTAAGTAGACGATTGACGAATATCACCGCATGATTGACGCTGGCATTCTGAGCGATCGCCTTTCCCCGAATTTCAGATATTATTTACCGATATAATCAGTGGGTAAATCAAGTAAAGTGGATATGAAGCCCACAAACGAACAAACTCAGGGACTTTACAGGCTTTGTTATCGACTTACTAATGTCATTTACCCTAGATGGCCATACACAAACATCGAACTTGTTAGAGTAGATGAACGTACTGGAAACTTATACGTACTTGCTGGCGAAAATCTGGACTTTGAGATTAAACCAATCGGAGGGTATGAACCATGACAGTAGCTAAGTATGAAGCGATGAATCTGAATGAACTACGTCGCTATGTTCTCACTCACCGAGAAGATGTTGCAGCTTTCCATGTGTATATCGATCGCTCAAAATCTGAAGGGCAAATGATCAGCATAGACTTGAATGATGAGAATTGGGAAGACAAAGTTAAAGAAGCAATTAAATATAGTTCCAATGCTATTCGTTGGCACTGTAAGAATACACCAAAATATACTAAAGAAGCTCAGACAATTTCTGAATGGTGGAATCATTTAGATAATAAATTTGTTACCAAGCATCATCTTACTGGAATAGAAATTGATCAAACTGGAATCTGGGAACCAATTCAAATTAACCCACCAGTGCAAATACGCATCAGCGAACCAAGTTTAGAAATTGGTCAATCTACTACGTTGCTCAAATATAGAGGTCAAGATAACTCTATAAAACAAATAGAAGCCGATGCTATTGACTTGGATATTGCAAAGCAAAACTTATTTGTCTGGCCGACTCAAGCAGCAGAGGTTTTTATTTTCTCAACAGAGGCTACTTAACACTTTGCAGTACTCAGTTATAATCTCACTGATATATTTTTTACTATCAACATCTCTGTTTTTTGTGCGGTGATTCTCCTTTTGTTCAAGATTAGAGCCGTGAACTAAAGGGTTCCTATCGCTTTTGGGCATAGCTGTAATTTATTTTGAAGATGAAGTGCGATCGCTTTAGCAAGAAGAATATCACCGCATGATTGACGCTGGCATTTTGAGCGATCGCCTTTTATAGGTAATTAGTGCAAATACGCATCAGTAAACCAAGTTTAGAAATTGGTCAATTTACTACGTTGCTCAAATACAGAAGTCAAGATAACTCTATAAAACAAATAGAAGCCGTTGCTATTGACCTGGATATTGCAAAGCATTCTCTTGTAAAAATTGCTTAATTTATCACATAAAAACAGAAAATTTCTGTTATTTTGCCTTTTTCAACAGTAAAATTTAAACCTCCAGGGCTAGGTTTTTCAACTATATAATTTAAATTAGTAACTTTACCATTTTGGGAAATTTCAGTTTTTCCATAGGTTCTAATCACTTTTGATTGTTTGTCACCTACTTTTACTCCATCTATGGTAGAATATTTAGAACGAGTTGCTTTGATTTGATAAACAGTAAAGTTACCTGGTTTAGCACCTTCATCTAAATCAACTGTGATGCCTGCATATTTCAGAGTACGAACTTTACCAATAGCAGCTATAAAGCCATTTTCTACTTTTACAGGTTTACCTAAAATTTTTCTGACTTGTGCTTCGGACATAGAAAGTTTTACGCCACCTATTCCTAGACGTTCAATAGTGATTCCTGTTGATTGATTGTTAGGATTTTGAGAAATTTGATAATTAGTGGTGGTAGCAGTTACTTGACTATGGGTGTAGCTAGTCAAGGGAATAACAAAAGTAGCGATGCCTATGGCGGACTGCGCCAACACCAACGAAATTTCTCTTAACATAATTGCATACTCGACTATTTTATAGTTACCAAGCTGTTACCTCAGCCTGTGTATCAGTATTATCACATGCTTTCTGGCATATCTTTATCTTCAATCAATCGACTGATTCTGAATTACACCTAAAGTGCCTTTAAAATGGAAAAATATTAAGAATTATTAGGAGGAATCAATCGTCATGAGTGTGATAGTTGCTAAGTGGACGATTGACGAATATCACCGCATGATTGATGCTGGCATTTTGAGCGATCGCAAAGTTGAACTACTCAAAGGATAAATTGTCAAACTGACATTGACCGAAGGAATAATTCAACCGCTTGCATTCCCAGATGTTTCTGTTGCAGTGGAACAAATTATTAACAGCTAAGATAATTTACAGCTTTTTTTATCTTTTTGAACCACAAGAAGGTAAAGACACGAAATTGGACTGATTGTGCCCCGCTACGTCAAAGCATCTTTACAAAGATTCTGGATAACGCATATTTAATTTCACCAGATGTCTAATAATCATTCTCAAAATATTTGATGCAGAGACACGATTTTACTCGTATCTCTACAATGTCTTTTCATGAGTTTTATTCTGCGTTCACAAATTCCAAATATCCATTGCTAAGTTCTTTCACTGCTAAATCATAAAACTGCTTACCATGTTCAGGCGTTGCTAAAGCCGGATTTGATCCCATACGTCCATCTGGATAACGCACTCGAAAGTCAGCAGCGCTATAAATTCGATGTCCGCTTGCTACTTCTGGTGAAAGGTATGCTTGCTTAATCGCATTTGGATAAACGTACTGGGTGAGTGCTACTTCACTTGGCGTTGCATGAGAACCTTCTTGATCCCCATATAGTTCTTTCGCTAGCTTATATACAGAACCGCACATAAACCAGTTTGCCACTTGACATTGCACCTGTTGAGCATTGGGAATCTGCAAATCTTCTAAATGAGCGTAGGTTTCGGAAAAAGCAGCTTTGAGGGTGGCGATATTACCGCCGTGTCCGTTAATAAAGTAGAACTTGCTAAAACCAGCTTTGGCTAAACAAGTTACATAATCTCGCACTACTTGAATTAAAGTGCTGGGACGCAGACTGATTGAGCCAGCAAAAGCAGTATGGTGTAATGCCATGCCCACATTGATTGTAGGCCCCACGATCGCTTGAGTTGCATCACCTACACCAGATGCGATCGCTTCTGCACAAATAGCATCAGTACCAATTAACCCCGTTGGCCCATGCTGTTCTGTGGAACCAATAGGGAAAATAATACCTTTTGACTGCTGTAAATAAGCTTCGACTTCTTGCCAAGTACTTAAATGCAGTAACATTTAATGATTTTCCTCAATAAAATTGCCGTGGGATGAAACCTTTTGCTGCAAAACAGCATCTTCTGTAACTAAACTCCCACTAACATGATTATGAACTCTCTAAATTTTCTCTGCTGGCGATCGCACAAAATCCCCAACAATTTTTGCGAAGTCGGGGATCTTTGTTTACTGCCAAATTTGGAGAGAATTAGACGATCTATTTCTACGAATATTCTTTAGGTAATGGAGTTACAACGAGTTTTCACAGAGATATATATAAACAATTTGCCGATTCTGCCATTTTATACTACGATACTCGTCAGTAAGCTTCCATAATGGAAATCAAAATTGATTTATGAAATGTTGTCTTTCTGGATAATCAAGAAAAAAAGTCGCTCAATTTTGATTTTTGACTACTCGAAGTAATAATGCTTTTTTACGTTCCTTGTAATTTCCCATGTACAGGACATACCAGCGGGAAAAATCACTAAATCGCCCTTACCCATTTGCACTGGCTGTCCGCTATCAGGAGTAACAACTACTTCACCTTCCAAAAAGTAGCGAGTTTCTTGATAATCATAAGTCCAAGGGAATTTTGAAACTTCCTCTTTCCAAATATCCCATTCAAAGACACCTAATTCATTGAGATGTTCTTATCTGGGTTGATGCTCAATTTTAATGTCCATATTGTGTTTTCTGTAGTTATATTCAGCAATAAGATTGAATATCCTCTCCACACTGGTCTACTAGATAACACAAAGCACGAAAACGCAAGTAGACAAGTTCGTTATAAAGCGGATTCAGCTTGCACATTGGCGGAATATGAGCTATTTTACGACCAAAAAGCATGACATCACGCTCGAATGGACACTGAGCAGGAATTAGTTTAGCAATAAATTTGGCTAATTTCCGATTCTGAATCTCAATTTTATCGAGCCATTGACGTAATGGTTGGAGTATATCTAATTTTGGTTGAGCAAATTGCTTTTTACTACCTGTTTGATTCTTTTCTTCTAAAGGTTTAATAAAAGCAGGCAAAAAAATACGCTGATTCTGTGTTTTAAGCATAGTTGTAGGCAAGGTTTTCCTTGTGTAGATGAACTATTTAGCAATTCAAAATGTTAGCATGTAATATTTTTGGTCAATTTGCACTGCGCTTGTAGATTCAGAGGCAAAGAAAGCATAATACAAACAATTTACATGCATCCTTGGGAAGAGAAATGGTTTAACTAATTGTTATTTAAACCCACCAAATCATGAATAACTGTCCCGTTAAATACAAAATAACAAAGAAAATATAAAAATGGCATTTCTTTAACTTATAGATTTCTAATCTTACAGATAGCAATCTTATATACTATATATAAATGCCTGGTTCTGAAAATGCCTAGTATCTAGAGATGTAGTTTATGGCAGACAAATACAGTTCTGTTCTGACCCTACATACATTTCGCTAGGATTAGCCCCTAATATCTTTCGATTTTAGAGTATTGAATATCCATAAATTTGTCTGATATACTACACAAGTTAACCTAAATATTATCTAATAAGTAGTAATAAATCGATTGATAAGCCAAAACTAATATAAGGACTTACACAAGAGAAAGGGGCACTTGTACTGAGTAATTCTACAGTTTTTATAATCAGCTTTGTCCAACTACTCACTATGAGATTTTGACGTTAGCACGGCTTCTTGTAGAAAAGTATTGCTTATTCTCCCCAGTCCTCATTCCCAATTATGAAAAACTTACTTATTTAAAATATCTTAACCCAGTACTAACCTGATATTTACTGATATATTCTACATTCTGTTGCTCTATTTTTGACAGTAATTTAGGTGGAAATGTCTTGGGCGAATATGTAGGACGATACCAAGGTTGGTTATTAAAGTAATTTTGCAATTCAGTATTATCAAAACGGCGCCCATGAATAGCAAAAATCGAATTTCGCATAATATCTAGCTCAAAACCGCTTTTACCATCCAAATCTGCATCGCTTACAAGTCTTTGAGAAAGCCAGAAATAATTGTTGAGAGTCGTGGTATCAACTGATGGTAGTGATGTAGTTAAGGAAGGTGATTGAGTTGAAACTGATGGGGTAGTTGGTGTAAATGTAGGAGTTTCTATCACTGGGCTTGTAACATTTGACGGTGTTTCTGAAGGTAATACCGTTTTGTCTGCGGTAGGTTGAGAAGATTTTGGTAAAACTTGGCTAATAATCACAGATGCACCAATTAACCCACCTGCAATCAAACTGCCCATGAGAATATTATTCTGACTATTACTACTTTGAGGGCTAGGCTGTGGTTTGACAGGTGCTGTCTGAGGTTGCGGTGCAGAGACTATAGTTGGTTGAGTCAAGAGGGGTTGCGTCGGTGGAATTGGATTTGCTATGCTTTGCAAAGAATCCAGCATTGCTCTAGCTGTGGGGTAGCGATCGCGTGGATGATAAGCGATCGCCCGATCGATTACTCTTGCCATAATTGGGCTAACATGACTCGCATATTGCCGCCAGACAATTTCACCCGTTTGAGAATCGGTTTCTAGTTGTTGCGCTTGTTTACCAGTCAGCAAATAAATTACCGTCATTCCTAAACTGTATAAATCACTAGAATAAACAGGTCTACCTACGGCTTGTTCGCTCGGCATATAGCCAGGTGTACCAATCACTATCGAACTAGTAGGATTGCCTTGAGAATTTACCACTGTTCCCATTGACTCGCGTATAGCGCCAAAATCAATTAGCACAGGTTTACCATCGCGATGACGCACAATAATGTTATCCGGTTTAATATCCCGGTGAACAATATGCTTAGAGTGAACATAATCCAGGACGGGTAATAAATTCATGAATAATTCCTGGACAGCGCTTTCACTAAATAGTCCCTGCGTTTGAACTTTTCCAGCTAGGGTATCGCCTTCAATCCACTCCTGAACTAAGTAAAATTGTCCGCCTGAAGAGAAATAGGCATACAATGCTGGAATTTGGTCATTTGCGCCACCGAGTTCTTCTAAAATTGCTGCTTCGCGTTGAAACCTTTCTTGCACTAACTGGTAAATTTGGGGATTGTTGTGAATCGGTCTTAGCTGTTTAACCACACAACGGCGCTTTGAGGGCATATAGGTATCTTCTGCTAGATAGGTTTCACCAAACCCACCAGCGCCCACTGTGCGGATAACTTGATAGCGATCGTTCAACAGCTGTATTGTCATCGGAGATTACAAGCGATATTCATAAGATAGTTTTCCCCAAAACTACCTTCATTTCAAATCTAGTAATCCTTCTTCTTTCAATTTAGGATTGAAGCGAATCTGCATTTGCAAACCTCGCACTTCTAACAATTGCGTTGAAATTTCTGCTTCTACTCTCCGTGCCACGTTTTTAAGAACTTTTATTTGTGCTAATTCATCATTAGCTGGATTTTCATATTTCGCCTGTTCTTCAGGTGTCATTACAACTTTGACATCAATAGGATGAGTCCATTTTTCCTTTTGATCCCTATTACCCCAAGGTACACTGCCATTTTCAGCAATCCAAGCATTTTCAGTATTTTCTAAAATTGTGCGACTAGGACGTTCAATAGTTTGAACTTTCACCCAATAGCATTGCTGTGGCTGACGAACTAAATGCTGTTTAAGGCTGAGGTAAACATCACGAGAGTATCCTACAAATTGCAGCACTTTTTTTTGGTCAAAGATCGCATATACTCCGATTTTACCCTGAAATTGTTCGGGTAATTGGCCGCGATCGTCAATATAAGGAATATATTCCAGAGTTGCCAAAGAAGAAAGATTTGTTTCAGAAGCCATACATCAAATATCAGACTTACTATTTACTTCAGAATTAAAAATTGCGAATTAGAAAAAAATATCTTTAAAATTATTCATTACTCAAATTTTGGTAAATTGCACAAAGGCGACTGGGTTTAAAAATCTTAGCACTGAACATGAAGTTTGGTGGCACATTAATAATGACATACTGATCAGATTTATGATATTTTTCAAATTCTGCTGGCATTCCTTTAGTAGTAGTTAAGCTATAAGGAACTGGCTGGAAAAGTAATTCTGTAAATTTAAGTTGCTCACACCCCAACTGTTGACAAATTTGGTTCAAGAAAGCAGCGCTTGTCAATAAATTGAATAGAGTTTCTTGAGCTTGTGCTTCAAGAGTGAAACTTCCATCAAAGTTTTGAACGATTTTAAGAGGCATTTTCTGTATTAATAACTAGTTATTAAGGACTAAGCGATGATAAAAAATAAGCAACATGTTACACAGAGTCATCCAAATGTGATGTACAACGAAGCCTACCTTATTGTGCAGATAAACTTGGTTAAAAATAACCACTTTAAGATCAGCCTATTAGATTATGGGACTTCTGTCAGCTACACGATAAAGCTAGCATCGTTAAGAATCATGAAGTTTAGCAGATTTTTAGTAATAGTTAATTTCTCCCTAATGCTCTACTGATACACTAAACTTAATTCTCTGAAAAATAATTAAGTTTGACTGTCAACAAGAGTCATTTGGACAAACAAAAAGCCCCATCCTTAGAAGGACTGGGGCTTTTGTATGAATAATGAGACC
>NZ_JAVRCI010000060.1:0-41028 GCF_034530835.1 Nostoc sp. DedQUE12b
AGCAGACCTAGCTCGTGCATTGCGTAGAGAATGCGACGATGCACAGGTTTTAGACCATCCCTGGCATCTGGCAGCGCCCGACCCACTATCACGCTCATGGCGTATTCCAGATAAGACTGCGACATTTCGTTTCGCAAGTCTGTCGGGATAATCCTCTCCTGTGAGGTTGTCATAACCTAAAAATCTCCAAAAATCGTAGATTTTAGCTTTTTTACTCAACAAAGCGCAAAATTATTCTAAATTGCTCTTGAATAATTGCTATAATTTGGTACAATTCTATCATATATTGCTTTTTTCTGCCTGGGCAGCTAACTCAGGCAATTGTTCGATCCGTAGTTTCTCTCTGGGATTTGAGTTGAGATGCGATCAGAGGAACTTTAGGGGCAAGAAAAAATCCGATCAAACTGGCAAAAAGGATTGGCGTAAAGGGACTCAAGTTAGTCAGTTTTGACAGTAGTAAAGTCGTACTTATAGGTGTGCGGGTTACAGCTGCGTTGACAGCCGCCATTGTACAAATCATGGCAAGGGCAGGATTAAGTCCTGGAATTAAAATTGCTACTGCTTTACCGATGCAAGCACCAGTGAAAAATAGGGGAATGATGAATCCACCGCGCCACCCACCTGTTACCGTAATGCTAATGGCAGCTATTTTGCCAAGAGCTAGAGTTAAGAGAAAAACAGCACCAAAGTTAGCAGTCAGAACTGAATCTAACTCTTCATGTCCAAAATAACGCGTGAGGGGTAATAAAACTGCTAAAGTGCCAAGTCCCAATCCTGCTAGTGTTGTGCGTACATAAATTGGGCCAGGAATCTGGCCAAAGGCGCGATCGCAACTGCGAAAAATGCCCATAAAAATCCATCCTGCCACCGCCCCGATAATTCCAAACATGATCGCGATCGCAAAATCATCAATCCTTTCTAAGTGATACTGAGGAAAATGCCAAGTGGGCGCAATACCCAAACGAGTAATTGTTGCAAACACCAGATAGCTAGCGCAACTTGAAACAATAGCTGGCATTAAGGCTTCGTAATATTCCACAATATGCTCGTGGTGCAAAATCTCCAAAGCGAACATTGCACCGCCAAGAGGTGCGCCAAATAAGGCAGTGAAGCCAGCCGCCATTGCTGCTAAACTCATGGTTCTGAGGTCTTCACCTTGGAGTTTTAAGCGATCGGCAATCCAAGTACCAAAAGAACCTGTTACCTGTACCAGTGGCGCTTCTGGGCCAGCACTACCGCCTGCCGAGATGCTGACTAAAGAAGCAAGAATCATTGAAGGATTTTTGCGAACATCTAGGCGTCCGCCACGAAAATGAATATTATCAACAATCACGGCGATTTCACCGGGATTTCCCAAAAAATGAATCACCAGACCGATAAGTAAACCGCTAAGTGGCATCACTATCAGCAGGCTAAAACCCTCAAATCGCTGGAGTCTGTGAGTAAAAAACTCTAGAACATTCCAGTACAAGGCTGCGAATAGACCACCAGCAGTCCCCACAACTACCCAGCGGATCACCCACTGCGAAATCATTAGGGGATTACGCTTTACCAGTCCAAAAAGTTGAGCAAATGTCCAGCGTTGAGTTTGATTGCTAGCGGGGGGCTTGTTTGGTAACACTGCTTATTTCCTATTTGTGAAATGGAGAGTACTGAATATTTACGCTTTTTATGGTAGGGCTATTTAGTTTAGTAAATCATTTTTGGTCTACAAAGAGCCATGTCTCCCAATACGGTTCGGTTAAAGGGAAAAGGGGAAAGGGGAAAGGTTTTGAATACATCCTTTACCCTTTACCCGCAAACCCATTCCCCAGACCACAAGGAAAGTGAAAAATGCTTATCCGAACCGTATTGCCATGTCTCCGACGGGCTATAAAAAAAAGGCGTACATCTGTACGCCCCTAAAATATTTATTTATCTGCGTAGGTGTAGCCCGCACTTCGGCTGCGCTCAATGACCACCGTAGGCATCGCACTCTCTTTAACGAGAGTAAGGATTATTGAAGGTTTCCCAAGCAGCTTTTACAGCCTTTTGCAGGCGAAAGTTAAAGTCTACTAAGTCTTTCATCAATAAGTGCCAGTTTCTCTCGGCTTCATCCTGAATTACCGCCCAAGAGTTTTCTAAGCGATCGCGTTCTATCAGTTTCCTTCCTTCAATTAATTCCCGTGCTTGACGCACAACTTTCAAATAGGTTTCACGGGTGAGAGTGCCTGCTGAATCAGCCTCAGCTTGAGCGCGTCTTTTTAGCGCCTCAATTAACGCTTTAGTTTCGCGCTTCACCTCATCAGTTTCACCAGCCATTTCGGTTTCCACTAATTTGTCGGTTTCAGCACTTATTTTTACAATTACTATGGATTCAGTAGATTCGATATTGTTAGAATTCATACTTAAAACATCCTTAATTGCAAAGTTTATTCTTCAATAAGAATTGCACCCTGTCTTAATAGTCATTCGTCATTTATTTATTTTACAAAGGACAAAGGACTAATGACAAATTAATAAGTTTTTATTGGCAGTTGTTGCTCTAATTTTAGTAATGCTGCAACTCGCATTTCTGTCGCCGGGTGACTGGAGAATAAGTTACCCAGAAACTGCCCAGAGATGGAATTGATAATTAATAACGGCTCATAAGCTGGATTAGTATTTAAAGGCATTTGCTTTGCTGAAGCTTCTAAGCGTTGCAATGCTCTAGCTAAGGCGCGGGGATTACCAGTTAATCTAGCAGAACCTGCATCAGCGGAAAATTCTCGTGTGCGCGAAATTGCTAGCTGAATAATTGTCGCAGCCAGTGGGGCAAGCATGACTGTTAATAAAACTCCTATTGGATTTCCACCTCTGTTGTCATCTCGCGAACCACCGCCAAACCATAGACTGTAACTAACCATTTGGGCTAGGAATGAGATCGCACCAGCCACAGTAGCAGCAACGGCTTGTGTCAAGGTGTCACGATTAATAATATGGGTTAGCTCGTGGGCGATAACACCTTCAAGTTCATCATCTGGCAATATATTTAGAATACCTTCGGTGACAGCCACAGCAGCGTGTTCTGGATCGCGTCCTGTAGCGAAAGCGTTAGCACCAAGGCTAGGAACGATATAAACTTTAGGCATGGGAATGTTAGCGCGATCGCTCAATCTCTGCACCATCCGATAAAGTCCTGGTGCTTCCCTTTCATTCACAGGTTGCGCTTGGTATACTGCTAGGGCAATTTTATCTGATTGATACCAGGAAAACAGGTTAGTTACTGCTGCCAAGCCAATCCCGATAATCAAGCCACTAGAACCACCAATTACCCAGTAACTAATTGCAATCAAAAGACCACTTAGTGCAGCTAGCAAAGCAGCCGTTTTTAATTGATTTGTCATGTTTTTACTCTCCTGCTAATGCTGTGTAAATTTTTCAGGAAACAGCATTACCTCAGCTACATTTTGATTTTACCCAGCTAAACATTAGATATATGGTACAGAAAACCTATCAGATAAGTACGGTTTTCCTACTTAAGTTTTAGTAATACTAATTTAGTTTATAAAATTAACTCTTACAAATAATAAAGATGCATCTACCTATAGGAAGAAATTGTGGATATAGGCATGAATTACAAGTGTGATGCTTAGATTGAGCTATGCCTAATTATTAGTTAATATTCATTTACTTATAAAGGTTCTGAGTCTATTCCTTGTGCTTGATATATTTGTTGGGAAAATACTTGAAAATCTAATTTGCACGCCTTTAAAGCTTCAGTAGCTTGTGAATATTTTGGGGTACTAAACAAATCGCGATCGCGAATTTTTGGCAACTAAGAACGCAGTTTAGTTAGTTTCACCTCATTAAACTATAGGTTCTCAAAAATTATAAAACTGATATAGTAATACTATTTGTTTGCAAAAATTTTTGCAGCAAATAAATCGGCTGTAGGGGCGTACATTTCTATCACTATTGTAGTAAAAACAGGCAAAATGGAACTACAAAATAAATATGTCCAAAAAATTCCTCAGACTGTTTGGATTTTAGGGTCTGTCAGTCTGTTGACAGATATTAGTTCCGAGATGATTAATTCTCTGTTGCCCTTGTTTCTAGTGTCAGTTTTAGGGGCGGATATTTTGACTGTCGGCATCATTGAAGGTATTGCAGAGGCAACAGCTTCAATCTTAAAAGTCTTTTCAGGAGTATTGAGTGATTACTGGGGACATCGTAAAGGATTAGCGGTGTTTGGATACGGATTATCAACCTTTGTGAAACCTCTATTTGCTGTAGCTACCAATCCGACTGGGGTGTTAATAGCTCGATTTGGCGATCGCATTGGCAAAGGTATTCGGGTAGCACCCCGCGATGCCTTAGTTGCCGATTCCACTAATCCAGAAGTACGCGGTGCAGCCTACGGATTGCGTCAATCCCTCGATACTATTGGAGCATTTTTGGGGCCTTTGGCAGCATTTGCCCTGATGGCTGCTTCCGAAAACAACTTCCGCCTGATTTTTTGGCTAGCACTCATCCCTGGATTCTTCGCAGTGGCTTTATTAGCAGTGGGAGTGCGCGAACCAAAAACAACTCAAACTCAAGGAAACCGAAGCAATCCTCTGCAATGGGAAGATTTATACAGTTTGGGTTCAGGATACTGGGTAATTGTAGTAGTGGCATTGCTATTCAATTTAGGCAACTCCAGCAATGCTTTTTTGTTGCTGCGAGCTGAACAAACAGGTATTTCTGCTTCACTCATCCCATTGACATTAATGGTGGTGAACATCGCCTACTCGTTCAGCGCCTACCCATTGGGAATACTTTCTGATCGCGTAGGAAAATTTGGTTTACTAGTAGGCGGATTTATCCTATATGCTCTAGTGTATCTAGGCTTTGCTTTCGTGCAGACACCTTGGCAAGTCTGGGGATTGTTTGCTCTTTATGGTCTGCATTTAGGTATGAGCAAAGGATTACTATTAGCGCTAGTGGCAAATAGTATACCAGCAAATCTGCGCGGCACTGCTTTTGGATTCTTTAATTTGGCTGTGGGATTAGCGCTTTTACCTGCTAGTTTGCTAGCTGGGGGATTGTGGCAAACATTGGGAGCAGAGGCAACATTTCTAACTGGAAGTTTGTTTGCGATCGCTGCTGTCTTATTGTTGGTAATTAATAGGAAAAAATATTCACAAATATAGGGCAATACAGTTTAGTTAAGCATTTTTTCTTCTCTCTGCGGTAGCCTATTTGCGTAGCGTCTTTGTTCGTGCAGCATCCCGCAGAGAAGGAGAAGGGTAGGAATCAATACTTCTCAGTTAAGGGGAAAAGGGAAAGAAAAAACCTTTAACCCTTACCCTTTACCCTTTACCCCAAACCCGATTCCGAGTTAAAAATGCACAAAGCGAGAAGTATTGGGGTAGGAATAAGAGTTTCTTGGTGAGCCTAATGCCTAGAAACCGTGGCTATGCCGATAGAAAAGTTGCCCAAGAGAGCTTAGGCGCTAAAAGTCTTATCAAGCAATATAACCCTTCTAATCCAGTAAATGATAATCCTTCAACAACAGTACATCTTTTAGTTAAGAAGCTAAATAAATTTATTCGATAATGCTTATCTTTGAGATAACATCAATTACTTTTATACCATCTACTGCTTATTTTTATTTACTAAATCATCGCTTCCAATTCTTTCAAAGCTTGAAAACTTCCTACTTGCCAACTATGTTCCACAGCAGCAGGAATAATTTTAGTAATAGCTATATCCTCAAAATTAGGACTAGTATTAGATTTTATGTATTTCCCATCTCTCAGCAAATAAATAGAAAGACTCCCATTATCGTAAACCCATAATTCTGGGACTCCAATAGCTTCATAAGCATCAAGAGTAGTTTTCGATGTGACATCAGTCTCAATCGCTAAATCTGGCGGCGGATTATCAGGTTGCAAGCGGCGATGACCAATCATTTGTTGATAATTCTGAATATAAAAGCAAGCATCAGGTTCAACTCCTGCTACACCTTGCCATTTAAAGGTGGTGGAACCAAAAGGTTGGTATCTGATATTTTTAGCCTTTAGCAATATTTTGACAATATCAGAAATTAAATCTTTGGGAATTTCATGTTCTGGTAAAGGAGCCATAAGTTCTAAAGTACCCTGGCTGTAGGCAATTCGTGTAGTTCTTTTTTGTCCCAATTCTTCTAAAATAGATTCAAATTCTTCCCAGTTAACATCAGGAATAGTCACCGCGCTACCAGGTGCTAACTGCATCCGGCTAACAGCTTTGAAAACGGGGATAGCAGCAGTCATAACTAAAATATCAATAAGCTGAATCTCAATAATTATCTATCAGGTTGCGGTGGATATACAGCCCACCGTAACCTTTAGACTAATAGATTGAGTTTAACAAAAGCGATCGCTCTACACCGTAAACTTCTCTGCAATCCGCTTCATCGCTTCTTCCACATTCTCCCGGCTGTTAAACGCCGAAATGCGGAAGTAACCTTCACCCGCAGCACCAAAGCCAGAACCGGGTGTTCCTACAACGTTGACAGTTTGCAGCAACTTATCAAAAAACTCCCAACTCGATAAACCATTAGGAGTTTTCACCCAAACGTAAGGTGCATTCACGCCACCATAAACTGATAATCCGGCGGCTGTGAGTTTCTCACGGATAATTTTGGCGTTTTCTAGATAAAAATTCACCAATCCCTTAATTTGTGTCTGTCCTTCTTCAGAGTAAACCGCTTCGGCTCCCCGTTGGACAATGTAAGAAACGCCATTAAATTTGGTGGACTGGCGGCGATTCCAGAGTTTCCATAGTTCGACATCGGAACCATCGGCAGCTTTTGCTGTGAGTGTCTTCGGTACAACGGTTAACGCGCAACGAGTTCCTGTAAAACCTGCATTTTTGGAGAAAGACCGAAATTCGATCGCAACATCTCTTGCACCTTCAATTTCATAAATTGAATGAGGAAGCGATGGATCGGTAATATAAGCTTCGTAGGCTGCATCAAAGAAAATAATCGAGTTATTAGCTTTGGCATAGTCTACCCATGCTTTGAGATATTCCTTGGTTGCAGTTGCGCCAGTGGGGTTATTGGGAAAGCAGAGATAAATTAAATCTACTTTCTTTGAGGGAATCTCGGCGGTGAAGTTGTTATCAGCTGTAATTGGCAGATAAACTAAACCCTCAAATTCGCCTTTATCGTTGGCATCCCCAGTATTTCCCACCATAACATTAGTGTCTACATATACGGGATAAACGGGGTCAGTAACGGCTATAGTGTTGTCATGACCAAAGATTTCCAGAATATTGCCGGTGTCGCACTTGGAACCGTCGGAGATAAAGATTTCCGAAGCATCTATATCAGCTCCCCGTGCTTGGAAATCTTGAGTAGCAATTTTTTCGCGTAACCAAGCGTAGCCTTGCTCTGGGCCGTAGCCTTTGAAGGTATTGCGATCGCCCATTTCTTCCACAGCTTTAATCATCGCTGTGCGGCAAGCCTCCGGTAGAGGTTCGGTAACATCACCAATGCCCAGCCGAATGATTTTAGCATCAGGATTGGCTTCTGCAAAGGCATTCACCCGCCGAGCAATTTCTGGAAACAGATAACCCGCTTTCAGTTTTAGGTAGTTGTCGTTAATAGTTGCCATTATGTAGATTATGAAAAACGCCCTCAAATAGCTTACTGCTAATTTATGAGGGCGGGGAGTGGAGAGCAGGGGAGCAGAGGGAGCAGGGGGAGAAAAATTACATAGCCAGTTCCAATGACTAATGACAAATTCCCAATTAGATATTTACTGGCTGTTTATTATCGGCTGATGCGTAATAAATGTTGCGATCGCTAATTACGAACTCCGTGAGCGATTCTTTCCCTGTAATTAATCTTGCTCCGCGATTACGGGTGAAATAGCTCCATGCCCACTGAATCATTACTACTAATTTGTTGTTAAATTCAATTAAGAAGTAGATGTGAATAAATAGCCAAAACAGCCATGCAACGAAACCTTTCAGCTTGGTAAAGCCCAAATCGACTACAGCAGAATTATGCCCAATCATTGCCAAACTACCATAATCGGTATAAGCAAAGGGTGGCAAACTTTTACCTGCAAGCCGCTGTTGAACTAATGTTGCTACATATTCACCTTCTTGCTTCGCTACAGGTGCAACACCAGGTAGCGGTTTACCATTTTGATGAGAAAAATTTGCTAAGTCGCCAACTACAAAAATATTGGGATGTCCCTTAATACTCAAGTCAGGTTCAACGATAATCCGTCCAGCGCGATCGCACTCAGCACCTGTGCGTTCTGCTAACACTTTTCCCATTGCGGAAGCTTTTACACCTGCTGCCCATAATACCGTTTTGGAGGCAATTTCTTTGACTTCATCACCTTGTTTGAGGGTAACAGTATCATTTTCAATATTTGTTACCAATGTTTTTGTCTGCACAACCACACCCAAGCGCGTCAAGGATGCTTCCGCTTCTTGTGATAACTCTGGTGCAAAGGGTGGCAGAATCCGATCTAAACCTTCTAATAGCAAAATCTTGGCTTCTGAGGTGTCGATGTTGCGGAAATCTTCTTTGAGGGTTTGATTTGCTAATTCTGCGATCGCACCAGCTAACTCTACACCAGTTGGGCCGCCACCCACAATTACAAAAGTTAACCAAGCACGGCGTTTTTCTGGATCGGTTTCTTTTTCTGCGGCTTCAAAGGCCGAAAAAATCCGGCTACGCATTTCTATCGCATCTTCTACAGTTTTCAAGCCTGGGGCGAATTCTTCCCAGTTATCTTTGCCAAAGTAGGAATGCTTCGCACCTGTGGCGACAATTAACGTATCGTAAGGTACTGCTTCGTCACCCACAATCACTTTTTGCGCTTCTGGATCAATATTATTCACCTCTCCCAGCAGCACTTTCGTATTCTTGCTCTTGCTGAGGACAGAACGCAACGGTGAGGAGATATCAGCAGGAGATAGCGCACCTGTGGCGACTTGATATAAAAGGGGTTGAAATAGATGAAAGTTACGTTTATCAATCAGAGTAACGTTTACTGCCGCTTTGGCAAGTGTTTTTGCTGCATAAAGTCCACCAAAACCACCGCCAACGATTACTACTTTATGGGGTGGATTTTTGTCAAGTGAATTTACCATAAGAAATATTATCGTGTATGCCGACTATTGTAACTATTCTTAACAGATTTGTATCAAAATTGTCATCATATATTTTGTATTGCTCTTTACATTTGAAAAAGTATTAAAGTAATCGAGACTACAGGATAAACAAAATTGTTTAAGAGAAAGGTACAGACAATAAGAGTTTGAAATCTTTCAATTTTTGTTTATCTATGTAGATTTATCAGAGGTAGATGTAGAATTTATGCAAGTTTAGTCAGAACTAGTTGACTCTGGTGTTTGTGTCAAACGTGGTGAATGAGTTCGCCGCCAACGGTTAAAGCCATAGATAAGAGCAGCAAAAATTAACAAATAGGGACTGTAAACAATTAACCAAATACCCAGTTTGAGTAAGCCAACGGAAAATGCACTCAAAGAGTGGGTGGAGTTGTTCCAAGTTTCCTTAACTTGCAAACCCAAGGCAGGTTGGGGACTGGTGCTAGAAACTGCTGCTTCTAGGTTCAGCGTAATAGTGGAATATGCAACTTGATTTTGTAAGCTTTTTAGTTGGGCATCAATTTGTTCTATGGTTTGTCGAACATTACTCAGTTCTTGGGCAACACTAAGCACATCTCTGACAGAACCAGCCCGATCCATAATTTTTTGCAAATTTGCTTCAGTTTTTTGCAAATTAGTTAATCTGGCTTGGAAATCGACCAGGCGATCGCCTACATCTTCGGCAGTGATATTACGACTATTAACAGTGCCTAATTTAGCTAGTTGTTCTAGGGTAGGTTCTAGCCGATTCTCTGGTATCCGCAATTGGATTGTTGCTGTGTAGCGCGGGTTGTCGTTTTTGGGTTGTTGTTGTTTCAACCCGATTAAATCCCCTTGCTGTTGATTGATGATTTGCGAAACAGCATCGACAGTTTGATCTACAGAGGCGACAGTCAAAGAGATTGCTGCCTTTTTGATAAGTTGGGGACGAGAACGTGCTATTGGTGCAGCTTCAGCCTTTTGGGAAATACTGTTTTCACGGGCAGTTAATTGATTTACCGCGCCATCGCCTGCCATTGGAGCTGCCATTTGAGGTAAAGCCTGATTTGTTGATCGATCCGAAGAGGCGCAACTGGTGAAAATCATCCCTCCTAATAACGCACTTATAAATAAAGCAGACGTGCGCGGTAATTTCGTCGCAATATACATAATCTACCCCTAGATGGATGAAGTTAACCCCAGTATTACTGAATGAAAACTCGAAGCCTGTATTGTTGCGATTTATGTAACAGGGTTTGTCATTAGTCATTTGTCATTAGGCATTGGGACTGGCTATGTAATTTTTCTCCCCTGCCCCCCTGCTCCCCTGCCCCCCTGCTCCCCTACTTCCCCTGCTCCCTTACTCCCTCCTCTCCTCACTCCAAAGAGATAAATTGAATGATTGATAATTCATCTGTGTTACTCAATTTGAGGTACAATCGTAAGCCTGCGAATTAATGACGATGCTTGCTGACAGGAGATGCTTCTATGGCCCGGATGTATTATGACGAAGATGCCAATTTAGACCTTTTGGCTGGAAAAACTATTGCTATCATCGGCTATGGTTCTCAAGGTCATGCCCACGCTCTCAATCTCAAAGATAGTGGTTTGAATGTGATTGTGGGACTATATCCGGGTAGTAAGTCAGTTGCAAAAGCTGAAGCAGCTGGGTTAACTGTGAAAAATGTTGCAGATGCTGCTAATGCTGCTGACTTCATCATGATTTTGTTACCTGATGAAGTTCAAAAAACGATTTATAAAAACGAGATTGAACCCAATCTAGAAGAAGGGAATGTGTTAGCTTTTGCCCACGGCTTCAATATTCACTTTGGGCAAGTTGTACCACCGGCTAACGTCGATGTGGTGATGGTAGCACCCAAAGGGCCGGGGCATTTGGTACGGCGGACTTATGAAGGTGGTGAAGGCGTACCAGCGCTGTTTGCAGTTTATCAAGATGCCAGTGGTCAGGCACGCGATCGCGCCATGTCTTATGCTAAAGGTATTGGTGGTACTCGCGCCGGTGTTCTCGAAACTACTTTCCGTGAAGAAACCGAAACCGATTTATTTGGCGAACAAGCGGTATTGTGCGGTGGTTTGAGTGCTTTAATCAAAGCCGGATTTGAAACTTTGGTAGAAGCTGGTTATCAACCAGAATTGGCTTATTTTGAATGTCTGCATGAAGTCAAGTTGATTGTAGACTTGGTTGTGGAAGGTGGTTTAGCCAAAATGCGCGACAGCATTTCTAACACAGCTGAATATGGCGATTATACGCGTGGCCCGCGGATTGTTACTGAACAAACCAAAGCTGAAATGCAGAAGATTCTCAGCGAAATTCAATCTGGGCAATTTGCACGAGAATTCGTTCTCGAAAACCAATCTGGTAAACCAGGATTTACTGCCATGCGTCGTAAAGAATCTGAACACAAAATTGAGGAAGTTGGTAAAGATTTACGTGCTATGTTTAGCTGGTTGAAAAAGGCTTAAACAAAACAAGGATATGAATGTAGAGACGTTGCAATGTAACGTCTCTAGAATGATTTTGAAATTACGCAAAATTATTTTTCATACCCCTATAGATATTATTTAGAATGCATAGATAGATGCATTCTAAATAACATCATTTGCTTTAGATTTTAAGATAATCTGCAATGTACTCTCCGTAGCGATCGCGCAAAATTTGTTCCCGGAATTTAAATCCTAATATTTTCCCTCGACAAGATAGAGATCCGCACAAGCACCGGAAGGTAGCAATTGGTTCATATTCGGTGGTTTCGTAGTCCCAGACAATTTCCTCACCTGCTTCTATATCGCTCAAAGCAACGAAGTCATATCCCCCAAACTGATTGTTCCTTACCCCAGTATTTGGATCGCAAGAATGGTTGGTGACAATAGCAGGCTCATCTAAGTTGATATGCAAATTAAAATCCATCTGAACAGAATAAATTGTTCGTTCGGGAACTGCTTCAATTAAAATACCCACTACGACGGTTTCCCCTTTTGCAAATTTTTTTGTAGCAAACACTCCTCGTCCTTTTGCTGTTTGCTGAATCGTGACATGAGAATTTAGCTTTGCATCTGAAATCGACTCTGCTGTATTCATAGATAAAAACTCACTTATGTTTAAATTTCTTGCGGCTTCCAAGTTTAAAACTTGGACTAATTAGATTTCACTTTCTAGCTAACAGTCCGTTAAGCTAATCTTGATTCATTTTTCTAGAATGATTCGCTTGTAGTAAGCGGCTCCAGCCCTACTTTTATGCAACTTAAATGCCGATTAACTTAACTGTTCTGTACCTCAAATTTTGCTTCTGGCTCAATCTTTTGAGGGCTTTGACTTAGAACCAGAGCAAGTAAGACAAGAATCGCGCCAATTAGACCGCGTATTCCCAAATGTTCTCCAAGTAGCGAAAACGAGAAAATTGTGGCGAACAATGGCTCAAGTGTATAAAGTAAGGCAGCTTCGTCAGATGAAACCCATTGCTGTGCCAATGTTTGAAACCAGATTACAGCAGCCGTCGACACCAGCCCTAAGTAGAGAATCACTACCCAGTGCTGGCGAATTACCTCAAATTGGTTAAGGATTTGCGTGTTATTCCAGAGTACCCCTAGCACCGCAACGAACATAAGTTGAACACTGGTGAGTGGTAAGGTGGGGTGACGGGGTGCAACTCGCTCTAGGAAAATTAGGTAGGCTGCATAGATAAAAGTATCAATAAACATCAACAGATCGCCAATTCGTAGTTCTCCCCCTTCCCAAAACATGATACCAATACCAATCACAGCTACTCCAGCGGTTAGGAAAGTTCTCAACAGTACGCGCTTACCACTCAGCCATCCCAGCAGAGGGACAATGAGTGCGCTCAAACTGACAATGAATGCCGCCCGGTTTGCTGGTATGGTCTTGAGTGCAATTGTTTCTATAGCTAACAAAAAGAAAAGCAAAAGCCCTAGTACTGTACCATGACGAAATAAAATTGCGTTAATATTACGTAAATTTAGGGCAAAAACTGCTGCGGCTATGACAAAGCGGCTAGCAATCAATGCACTTGGTGAAAGGCTACTAACTATGTCTTTAGTCAATGGAAAAGTTGTAGCACCGCTTAGATTCACAAAAATAAGCAGCATTATTCCTTTGAAACGCAAGGTATTTTCAGGTGGCATCAAACTAATTGATTGAATAATGTTTCTTTACATCCATAGAGAATGCGATGCATAAATAATTTTGCTTTTGTTCCGTCCCGTTACTAACTTCAGAATCGAGGCTTTTTAGTTGGCTAAGTACTACTAATCCAATTTTCATAATTTCATATCTTTTTCCGCATGCAATTAAAAGGTAAAGGAAGTTTGCATTAATCTAATCTAAACTGTATCATTGGTTGTGTTATATACAGTATTTGTAATTATCAAAAATCTGCAATCAATAAAAATTCTATCATTAAGTGGTTACCGATCAGATAATTGCAAACGTAAGGAAGTATCTCGTTTGCAGGGTTCCATAAAATCATTGTTTATCACTTTGGGAGGCATTCCCAAGAAAAAACTTACTAAATTGATTGCCTAATTTGCCCAAACCTGATATTACCGTATCTGCATGAGAACTTGAGAGCGATTGGCATCACTAAATTTCTGTGATGATTAATAGTCTCTGCTAATTAGTTGTAGTTGAAGCAGGTAAAATAACCCTCACTGCAAGCTAGGAGGGGACTATAATGTACCTTGTATGATTAGGAAAAGCTATAATATCATGATTTTTTTAGTTGAATTATATTTTTTCAGTATCATTATTAATAGATGACTTAATAATTATATACTCGATCAAACTCATAGGAAATATGATTCCTGGCTTCTTAGTAGGAGGATTTAGTGTGTTGAATATTCTGTCCCAGAACCCCTGAATGCCATAGTTTCCATTAAAGCAAGTGTGATGAAGATCGTGGAAATCTGATGGAATGAAAAATATTGACAAAGAACTATGACCTTCTAAGTTGTAAGCATTGCCTATAATGCTCCATGCACACAATTGAGTGATGTCATATCCAAATATAAAAATAGGTAAAACATCAGCGATCGCAACAATAATATATTCAACCAAACTCTTGTGTCCAGCAACAAAACTTGATGAGTCACGAAACTCATGATGTTTAAGATGGATTTTCTGCAAGAATCTTGTGTGCAAAAGGCGATGAGCAACATAAAAACAAAAATCAGCAGCAACTATTCTCATCAAAAACCATCCAAGGTTTAGAAGTAAGCTATTTCCTCTATGAACCTCTGGAGCTAGATATAGAATTATTAATGCTGATAGAAAAGCTTTAATTTCTCCTGTAATGATGCCTTTGACAGTAAAGCAAGGAAATACTTGATTTTTGACTTTCTTAACCCTTACCGTCAGCTTATCTCTTAAAACATCGTTACTTTTTATTCCTTTTTCAATGAAAATGCCAATACTATAAAATGAGATAGAACTAAGGAGCCAGTACAACAGTACCTGCGTTATCAAGTCGATCTTAATATTGTTTAACAGCAAATAAAATACTTGCTGAACAATCGTACAACTAATAGCGATCTTTAGATAAAATTCTATCTCAAAACAGAAATTCAAAAATTTTGGCATCTCTGTAAACTTATAGTATCTGACTCAGGCATATTATGTTAATATTTGATATCTTGGACAATCCGAAAACCAGCGTGCTGATAAAAATTTGGACGGAACCAGTTGCGGTAATATTTTAAAGCTTCTGTACCATTAGTTATCCAACACCCTCCTAACATCATTTGATGTTGATCATCAAAAAATATGGCAGAATTATCCTCATAAAGAAAATGAGGTTGATATCCTGGAAGAGGGTTTAAGTTATTACTTAGCCATTCCCAAACATTGCCACGTAAATCATACAATCCCGAAGAAGTTTTGGCTGTTTTTAACATTCCAACAGGACTAGGAGAACCAAATTTTAAATTGAGATTATAATTTTCTACGTCATCTAATAAACTATTACCATAAGTTGCTAAATGGTACTCTGGTTCGCTCATTAAGCGAGTATCTTGACCTTGCCAACGACAATAAGCCATTGTTTCATAATGATTGACTTCCACAGGCCAATCTAGGGGTAAGTCAATTTCATCAAACATAGCTCGATATTTGTAGCTACCATTTTCATGTAACCAAAATTTGGGACATTGAATATTGTATCGATTTTTCCAATTCCAGGATTCTTCATCCCAATAGTCTTGATTTTCGTAACCACCAGCTTTTACAAAATAAATAAAATCTGCATTGGTAATCAAATATTTGCTGGCGAAAAAGGGTGCAACTTCAACAGTGCGATCGCCATAATCAATATCCCATCCATAAGTGGAGTCATCTAAGGCTTTACCGAGTTTTACTACTCCACCAGCAACTTCTATCATTTCGTTCTCAGGAGTGTAACCATTCAAAGGGGCATATTGCCAATTTTGGGGACGTTTCACTCTCTCAATTGGTAGTTGGCGAATTAACATTGAAGAAGTTTCAATGTGAATACGTTGATGTTCAATCCCCATCATTAAAGCCCAAAGAGGATGACTGGGATGAATTGGCAGAGTAATTGGGGTTGTCTTAATTAGCTCGGAAATTACGGAATATGCTTGTTTTCGATACTCCCAAGTTTGTGCAACTTGCGGCCATTCCAGATGAGCGATCGCTTCATTTAATTCCTCTGGTATTTCTGGATCGACTCCAATCTCAAACAAAATTTCATACTCTGGATTGAGGCGTTTTTCTAATAATCCTACCTGAATTAATTTATTGATGTAGAAAATAGCCGAATGTCCCAGATAAAAAATTAGAGGGTTTCTCAAAGGGTCAGGATTGAGATAAAATGTATCTTCCCCAACTAGACTTTTCAATAATATATCTTCCAGTTGCCAAGCATTCTCAAAGTAATCGAGGATAACTTGGTTATTACAACTATCAAGTTTTGGAGGTTTAGCAGATTGCAGACTATTCATGATTAAATTACTATTAGAGAACAATGAAAAAAATTAATTATCTCGAAATCTGATTTGATTCTTGAATTTACTTACATGGGTAAGGAACACGGGAAAAAAATAGATATGTACTGACTTTTTTGAAAAAATAAAGATGAATCCTATAAAATGTGTTAAACACAATAGGATTGAAGAAATATCAAATAAGATTATTAAATATGACAGGTTTATTATTTAATAGCAATACTTATTGTTCAATAATTAGTTTTTCAAATAAGACTAAAAGTTTATCGACTTAGTGTAGTAATACCGTAGATTTGACTAACTTAATTCTAGTTGAATAGTTAAACTATTAGCCAAGATATTAGCCAAGAAATAATTCAGTGGTAATAAACATAACAAGATTATTAAATGACTACAACTTTGCAAGAAACATCTCCAATAATCATTGCACACCGAGGCGCTAGCGGCTATCGTCTAGAACATACTTTAGCTGCTTATGAATTGGCGATCGCACTTGGGGCTGATTATATTGAACTTGATTTAGTTTCTACCAAAGATGGTATTTTAATTGCTCGTCACGAAAATGAGATTTCTGAAACCACTGACGTTGCAACCCATGCAGAATTTGCTCATCTTCAAACCACTAAAATAATTGATGGCGAATTAAAAACTGGCTGGTTTACTGAAGACTTTACCCTAACAGAACTGAAAACACTACGAGCTAAAGAGCGAATTCCCCAAGTGCGTAGGCATAGCCCGCCGCAGGCATCGCAAAATACCACTTATGATGGACTTTTAGAAATTCCCACGCTGCAAGAAATCATCAATTTAGTCAAGGTTAAAAGTGGCGAAATTAATCGGGCGATTGGCATTTACCCAGAAACTAAGCACCCAACTTATTTTCAATCTATTGGGTTAGGCCTAGAAGCACCCCTACTTGCAACTTTAACAGCCAACGGTTATCAGGGAGCTAATGCACCTGTTTTTATTCAGTCTTTTGAAGTGGGTAATTTACAAGATTTATCCACAAAGACTGATTTACCTTTAGTGCAATTGCTGAATAACAGTGGTAAACCTTATGATTTTGTCGTTAGTGGCTGCAAACGCACCTATACAGATTTAGTCACAGCATCGAGTTTAAAAGAAATTGCCAAATATGCACAAGCAATTGGGATTCATAAAAATTTACTGGTTCCTAGAGACAACAATGGTAAATTGCGATCGCCTACATCCTTAGTCATAGATGCTCATGCAGCTGGTTTGCTGGTTCATGTCTGGACTTTCCGCAATGAAGACTGTTTTTTACCACTGGACTTTCAAGGAAATCCCCAAGGAGAATATGAACTATTTTTCAGCTTAGGTGTTGATGGTGTATTTACTGACTACCCAGATACGGCAGCTTGCCACTCTACTCTTCAGTGGTAATTTGGTAGGGTAATACAAAATCACAGAAAAGTAACATGGTTTTACTTAAGTGGAAATCCTGTATAGCAGCAATTACCTTCACCGCAACCAGTCTTGCTGTATCTAAGTCGGCATTGGCGGTATCTTTATACTCAGTCACTGACTTAGGCGCTCTTACAGGAGAAGCCTACAGTTACGCTACAGATATTAATGACTCAGGTGAGGTAGCCATTAATACTTTGAGTAGATCTTTTTTTTACAGTAATGGTTCGCTCAAAACAATTAGTTCGTTGCCTGGTGATAATCAACTTGCAGTGACTAGTATCAATAACTTGGGGCAAGTAGTTGGTAATTCGGCTAATATTAATAACTTTACTGGAAATAACCCTTTCCTGTACAGCAATGGTCTCACCCAACGCCTCCCAATTCAAAATGCTATTCCTTATGCAATTAATGATCGCACCCAAGTAGTAGGGGGAGCAAGCGGACTTGGACCTTTTTTGTACAGCAATGGTGTAGCAACCAGTATAGGAACTCCTAGTGCAGTTGCTTACGGTTTAAATAACTTGGGACAAGCTGTAGGCATTCTCAATTCAAACACAGCTTTTCTCTACGAAAACGGCCAAACTACTAATTTGGGAACTTTGCCAGGTGACAGATACAGCGTAGCAAACGATGTTAATGACTCAGGACAAGTAGTTGGTAGTTCGGGACTCACTAGCGTAAATGATAGTCGTGCTTTTGTGTACAGTTCTAGCACAGGACTCCAAAACCTTGGTAGGTTACGTCCTACAGATCTGTTTAGTATTGGTTCGGGGATCAATAATTTGGGTCAAGTAGTCGGGCTTTCTGGCACTACCAATGATTTTTTTGCCGCAGATGGCAACGGTTTGCGGGCTTTTCTTTATAGTGATAACACTCTGTACGACTTAAATAACCTGCTTGCTCCTGGTTACAACCCTGGGTTTATTTTAACAGCAGCATCAGCCATTAATAATAATGGGCAAATTGTCGGTCGTGGTGCAGTTAATGGTGAATTACGCGCCTTCCTGTTGACGCCAATCTCATCTGTCTCTGTAACAGAACCAACTTCAGGTTTTCCTATTTTGTCGTTCGGTGCTAGTGTAATTTTATTTGCTGCATTTAAGCGCAAACCTCACTCTAAAAGTGCAGCCATAGAACAAAGAAGTTAATGCAATAACTTCAGGCAGACAAAATGATTACTTGGGAATATGCATTTATAAAAATGCTCGTGAAAATCTTTGAAGATGTGTTTCTAAGCGTGGCTTAGAGACACATCTGTACTTTAGGCAAGGGATAACATCACTGAAATTGTTCTTGATTTTCACAAACTAGTCATCACCTGAGCTAATTGATTAGATAAATCAATTGCAGACTCCTGGTATTTTTTAAATAAAACTCCAGCTAAAAAATAATAATCGCCAGAATAAAATGCCATCTGATTTTTTTGGAGTTTCTCGATGTGATTCTTTACCTTGGGGTCAGAGCTATAGTAGCCAAACTGTAAAGGTAAAACCATGAAGTTTTGAACATAATAACCATTTTCTTTTGCTAAATCCAACGTATTGATTGGATTAGAAAAGCTAGATATTAAAACCAATACATTTTCATAATCTAACGATAAAAGCTCGTTGGTAACTGTGGCTCCATCTACACCCCCAAATAAGAGAGGCATATAAATATCATTATCTGGTGCTGGGAGATAGGGTGGATTGGCTACAAGATATTCGGCATCGGGTTGAGAAGAATTAAACAAAGATGAATTATGGATGATGTATTTATTAGTAAGATTGTATTCATCAATGGTTGAATTTGCGACTTTCCATGCAGAAGTATTTAATTCAAATCCCTGGATAATTCCATCAAAATTGTTTCTCAATAAGGTATTAATTACAGGGCTGCCATCTCCTGAGCCAAACTCCACTATGGATTCGGAATTTTGACAATTTCTGATCACAAAGCTTTCTAAGCAGTTGGAGTAGAAATTAGATTCTTCAGGGCAAAAAAAGATATCTTTCATTTGATTGCACTTCCATGCGTAAGGTATAATCAATGTAATAGGAGGTTGTTTATTACCTTGTATTCAGGCAATAAAAAATTCTTCCTTTAGCAACCCTTTGCTAAAGAAATTTATTTGCAGGTGAATGAGCAATAAAATGACTTTGAAATGTCAAATTAAAAGACTTAGAATAACCTGCTATTTATAATTTTTGGGATTTCTCATACGAGAAAAGCGGTTCATTCTGCTTCGCGTATCGATCGCACAACTGCCGTCCCCGCGCGATCGCTCATACGTTTTTGCAGGTCGTATCCAAGCAGCAATTCCCATGCATCATTGGGATATCGTTCTGCTAATGACAAAGCCACATCATCTAACATCCAACGACCGTGGCGTTCATCTTCTCTGATGTGCAGTTCCCAATAACCCACCGCTACTTCTGAGAGTAAGAGTCGTTGCGCCGCCAGCAGATAATTTTTGTAAATCGCAGGGCCAGCCACTTCAAAATAGGTCAACCCACCGCTGTAACGCAAGAAATAGCGTTTGCGCTCAGTCACCAGAAAGTTATAATTTGTCGAAGCCAACACTTCCCAAGGTACTAAATCGAAATATGCCTCTGGTTCGGTGTTCATTCCAAATTCAGCCAGCATTTGGGCAAAAAATGTCGAGTGCTTGCGAGATAAACGACCATTGCCATATTCTTCTATTAGTACTCGTATCAGCGTACATTGCACTTCATTAGCAGCACCACCCAAAATGCGGGAAAGATGACTAGCTTCAACCAAGCCATCAAAAGAGCCGATCGCTAGCAAGTGACGATAGCCTGCTTCAGTCATTTCCTCACGAATGTAGCGGCTACTTTCCGACAAAGGCGGATTTAAATCAGCAGATGTGCGCTCAATTAAAGCTTGTTTTACATCTAATTGTTGCAGTGCAGCCACATCGAATTGTGCTAACTCCCACTGTTGCCAAGCAGCTTCAATTTGGTCGCGGCATGAGCGCAAATACAGCGATCGCTCATTGTTATAATGCCGCAAATCGTCGTACCAAAACAGCTTTAGCCGATTAATACGATAAAGTATCCGTTGGAGAAAACGGTGAGCTTGTTCATCAGAGCGATCGTTTGCATAAGCAGCGCCAATTGCCATAGAGAGTGACTGTTCAAACTCAGTGGCTATTAAAGGATTTGCATCCAGTTTATTGTCCAAATCCTCCATTGCTAGCAGTTCTATAAATTGCTCTTCAGCACGGTCGTATTTGGTAATTGTTCTTTCTTTAGTTTGCGTGCTATTTTTTGCAGCCTCAACCTTAGGAAATATAACTAAATTGCTTTGCATGGAATCTTCGGTAGCTTTAGAAAAATGAAAAGTTACTTTCACCTTTAATATCTAAGTTCCCACACCAGTAGCTTTCTGTACCTCTTTCCCTGGTTATAGAGAAATGATTAAGTTTCAGACGAAAGGGGGATTGGGAATTGGGCATTGGGCAATAATCTTCTCCCCCTGCCTCCCCTGCCTACGGCACTTTCTGCTGTTCAATCGCCTTACTGGGCGGAATCTGCTCAAGAGGAATCAGTGCTTCGATCACCGACTTCACAATTGGCGCAGCGACAGTAGAACCATAAGCACTTTCTCCTTTTGGCTCATCCACCAGTGCAAACACTACATAGCGAGGAGATTCCACGGGTAAAATAGCCACGAAACTGGTCATTCTCGCACCCTTGATATATCCGCCATTGGGACTAGCTTTTTGGGCTGTACCAGTTTTGCCAGCAATGCGATATCCCGGAATTTGTGCCGGCTTACCACTGCCTTCAGTAACAACAGTTTCCATCATTTCCACAACCTTTTGAGTTGTTGCGGTTGAAAAAATTTGGCGGGGGATGGTGTGAGTGGGTGAATCATGCATCTGCCCTTTGCTATCAATCAACCCGCGAACTACATGGGGTGTAACTAACTTACCGCCATTAGCTAAAGCACCGTGCATTTGCACTAGCTGTAACGGTGTCATAGAAAAGCCTTGCCCAAAGGAAGTAGTAGCTGGTTCAATTGGCGAAGCGATAAATTCTTCTTGACTTTTAAGCCTTCCGCCGACTTCAAAAGGTAAATCTGTATCAACTTTTTGTCCTAGCCCCAAACGTTCTAGCCAGTTGTAATAGATTGAAGGCTTTAAGCGTTGGATAATTTGCACCATGCCAATGTTGCTAGAATATTGCAAAATCTGAGCGATGCTGATTCGCCCATTCCCATTATTCATGGCATTTTTGATGTTGTAATTAGCGACGCGAATCGAACCGGAGTCATTAAACATATCATCTGGTTTGATGATGCCATTTTCCAGAGCGATCGCCACATTCAAAGGCTTAAAAGTCGATCCCGGTTCATAAAGATCCGCTACTGTCCAGTTTTTAAATAGTGAAATATCAGATTTAGCATATTCATTAGGATTATAAGTCGGCTGAGAAACGAGGGCGAGTAAGGAACCATCCAGTGCATCCATAACAATTACCGCACCACGTTTAGCGGCAAACTTCTCCATCTGTTGTTTGAGCGCAATCCTAGCTATTCGTTGCAGACGGCTATCGATAGTAAGTTGTAATCGCAAATCGTCAAAATGCAAAAAACCTTCGGGCGCCCGATCTGGCATCAAGACCCCATTACCCGACCGACTGAGGCGCACCGTTTGCACAGGACGTTCTAACAACTTCTCTTGAGAGTATTCCACACCAGCTTGACCACGACGGTCAACATTCACATAGCCCACCACATCAGCAACCAAATCGTCTGGCGGGTAAAATCGGGAGTATTTTTGAGTCCATTCCAGACCATTTAAGCGCAAAGAGATGACGCGATCAATAATTTCTTCTGGTAAAGCCGGCGCAAGTATAATTCCGCTTCTTTTGCTTTGAAAAGTTTTTACCAATTCAGCAGTATCTTTTGCCAAAATTGGGGCAAGTCGCTCTGCCATATTTTCATTAGACTTATCAAACAGCTTGGGATGAGCGTACAAAGTATATACAGGACGGTCAATAGCCAATAGATCGCTATTGCGATCTACCACTGGGCGACGGGGCATAAAAGGTCGCACATTCACCATTTGCTGGTTGCGTGCGTACTCAGTTAACTTTGGCCCCTTGACAATTTGCAGATTATACAAGTTAATAGTCAACCCCAACCCTGATACCATTAATATGCCCCAGACGATGAACAGCCGGGACTTAGTGTTGGATGTTTGGTCTTGCATACTAGAGGCTAATTTTCCCAAAAGCCCTCGTTTATAACCCTTTTTTTGGCTTGTCAATGCTGGATTCCGAAACTTTCTGAATTTTGTTCTGCTTGGTGACTTCTGCATTGGGTTCGTCCTTTGTCCCTTGTCTGTTGCCTTTTGTGATTAACCAGAAGTCTCAGTCCTAATGACTAATGACAAATGACAAATGACTCTTAAAAATTAGTATCCCAGTGGCGAGAGTGTTCGCGGTTGCGTTTCAGAATTTGGCGTTGTGTTAGGCGATACTGGCTTATGACTCTGAGATGCTGGAGGCAAGAAAATCATTCCTTCAGGAGTTGGCGATACCAGCCCTGCTGTTGGTTGTTCTGCTTCATTAGCCATTTTATTTTTCAGCGTCGCGTTGGTTGTTGTTAGCAGCCGTTCATGACGTTGGAGGTTTTGCAGTCTGCGATATGACTGACCCCAAAGCTCTTGAGAATAGACTGTCCAAGCATAAACAGCAAGTGTCGATGCTACTAACAAAAACGCCACAACTGACGAATAACGATGAAAGGTATACAAGCGCAGCAACCACAAAGGTGTAACTCTAGAATTAGGCATTGTCGGAAGCCCAAGAAAACCTTCCCTCGGACTTTTTTGGTTCGCATTCAACTGTTCGTTGAGATTTGGTAATTGTTGTCTACCCAACTCTTTCACCGATTTGGCTATAACTGCGTCATTTGTGGGAGAAACCGCTAATTTTTTTGAGGGACGGTGTTGTTTTTGAGAGGATACTGCTGTAGAAGCGCTCCGTGCTGCTGACTCCATACGCGCAGAGCGTCGCCTTCCTAAAGAAAGGATAGAATCTCGCCGGAACCAATTACCCCGTGTAGAAACAGTAGATTTACGACCAACTACCATAAATTTTTAATTTTTTTTTAGATGGAAAATACTGCACTTTAAATTGATTGTCTGTTTTGCTAAGGTTAAAATCACCTTCTGTGCAACAAGCACACATAACAGACTACACCCTTTTAACTTTTCTGATGGGTAGCTGTATCAATGTTTGCATCCCCTAGATATGCAATGTTTGCAATCAGTGATTAGAAACTGGACAGCTTACCCTTTAGGTATCGCACCTAAAGTATGGCAACGTCAGGTAGCCAGATGCAATACTCTGTGAAAAAAATAAAATTTTTTGCTATCATAGCCTCGTTTGCGAAATAAGTTGGTAATTTTCGTTTTGCTTCTGAGTTAAGAGAAACTAATCAGAATACGTAATTCCAAAAACAATACCCCAAAGGATTGTTTTTTTTTAGTATGTAGTCTCGCAGAATTTAAAAAAAGCAATAAATACGGTATCGTATTCAACAGGTGAAAAATTGTTCTAGCCACAATTGGTGAAAGAGGAGTTATGAAAACAAAAATCTTTGGTTTTGCTCTAATGTTAAGTCTGGCTGCAATTCTTGGGGCCTGTGAAGGTGGTGGTGGTGATGGTGCTGGTACTTCTACTCCAGCTGCTACAGGTGAACCAACTGATGCGCCTGCTGTTAAGACTACTCCTGCTACTCCCGCAGCGACTACTCCTGCTGCTCCCGCAACGACTGCTCCTGCTACTCCTAAATAAGGCATCTTAAACTTTAGTTTAAATCGCGCCCAGAACTACTTAGTGACAGCATTCCTCACTACATAGCTCGAATTAATTGGATTGAAAAAAACCTCATTTTTATGCTGGTTTATCAGAGCCTAGAGTTTGCTCAAATATCAACTAGGTAGGGCAGGAAGTAGAGGACACTGGTAAAGAGGGTTATGTCCTCTACCAAGTGTCCTTCTAAAAGTCCTGCCCGCTCAAACCTTGTTACTAGTCCAAGGGAGTTGAGTGAATCTAAGCTATTTTGTACGCAAATACTTCTCTCGTTTGGCATTTTAAATTGCTTATACTACTGAGTTTTGAGAGGGTAAAATAATTTATCGCGATCGCTGGCAATTGCTCTTGAGCATTCCCATAGTCTATTCCGTATCAGGAAAGACCTGGTAATCTCCCTTGATATTGCCAGATTTTTATTGGGAAAATTTGGGTATGGGAAAAACAGATTTTCATCCTGCGTTGTGAAGGTAGTTCAGGTAATGAGGAGAGTTAAAACGAGAAAGTCTATAAAATTACTGAGTTTAATTGTAATTAGTGCCACCTCGATTGCCTTAAGTAGCTATTGCAGATCGGCAGTAATAGCATTACCGCCACCAGAGGATACCCCAGAAGAAATATTACGGACAAAGATTATTATAGAAGCGCGATCGCCTATTGATGGCAAATTCCTAACAGCTGCCGAATACATCCAATTACAAGCGCAGCTGCAAGAAGGCCCGCCCCCAAAACTAGACCCCAAAATTCGAGAACAGGTTTTCTTGCTTCGTATACGTAAAACCTTACTTCAGTTCTTCCCATTTTTAAATTTTTGATAAATTCGTTATTAGTCATTAGTCATTCATCCTCTTGCAATGCCCCATTGCCCATTGCCCCATTGCCCATTGCCCAATTCCCCATTCCCCATTCCCCATTCCCCATTCCCCATTCTGATGTAGGATAACGGTGGCGACAAAATTGCAAATAAATGTAAAGAATATATATAGATTTTAAAAAAGTAGATTTAGTCAATCACGTTATTTCACTTAGGTAGCTTCATGTCCATGACCACGATCGCCCCTGAACAGGTTAACAGCATCGTTTGGAATCAGCATAACGATCCCTTTGAAATACTAGGTTCTCATCCCATAGAGCAAGATGGCAAAACTGTCTGGGCTGTGCGGGCCTACCTACCAAATGCAAGTGCAGCATGGGTCGTTCTTCCTGAACAACGCAAGGAATACCCAATGCAAACAGTGCATCATCCTCACTTTTTTGAATGCATGATTGACACTCCAGAACTAGCAAACTACCAGTTACGGATTAAAGAAGGGGAACATGAGCGTGTTACCTATGACCCTTACGCTTTCCGTTCTCCCAACTTGACAGACTTTGACTTGCATTTGTTTAGTGAAGGCAACCATCATCGGATATATGAAAAACTGGGAGCGCACCCTACGGAAATAGGCGGCGTTAAAGGCGTTTATTTTGCAGTTTGGGCACCCAACGCTCGCAATGTTTCATTGTTGGGAGACTTCAACCTCTGGGATGGGCGTAAACACCAGATGCGTAAAGGCCCCACCGGGGTTTGGGAATTGTTTATTCCTGAAATTGGTGTAGGGGAGTCTTACAAATATGAAATCAAAAATTTTGAAGGACACATTTACGAAAAATCCGATCCCTATGGTTTTCAGCAAGAACCTCGCCCGAAAACCGCGTCTATTGTCACTGATTTAGATACTTACAGTTGGAGTGATGAAGACTGGATGGAAAAGCGGCGTCGTACTGACCCGCTAACTCAGCCGGTTTCAGTTTACGAAGTGCATTTAGGCTCTTGGTTACACGCTTCGAGTGCGGAACCAGCGAAACTCCCCAATGGTGAAACGGAACCTGTAGTTGTGGTTTCGGAACTGAAACCGGGCGCACGTTTTCTTACCTACCGGGAACTAGCTGACCGACTCATTCCTTATGTCAAAGAATTAGGATACACCCACATAGAAATTCTACCCATTGCGGAACATCCCTTTGATGGTTCTTGGGGTTATCAAGTAACTGGTTACTATGCCCCTACCTCGCGTTTTGGCAGACCCGAAGATTTCATGTATTTTGTTGACAAATGTCACCAAAATGAGATAGGGGTAATTGTAGACTGGGTTCCTGGTCACTTCCCCAAAGATGGACATGGTTTAGCTTTCTTTGATGGTAGCCACCTATACGAACACGCTGACCCCCGCAAAGGCGAACATAAAGAATGGGGTACTTTGGTGTTCAACTACGGTCGGCATGAAGTTAGCAATTTCCTGGCAGCAAATGCCCTCTTTTGGTTTGATAAATACCACATTGACGGGATTCGTGTCGATGCTGTTGCCTCGATGCTCTATAACGACTATTGCCGCGAACCAGGAGAATGGCTGCCCAACCAGTACGGCGGCAGAGAAAATTTAGAAGCCGCAGATTTTCTGCGTCAGGTAAATCACACTATCTTTAGCTATTTCCCCGGTATTCTCTCAATTGCGGAAGAATCGACTTCTTGGCCAATGGTATCTTGGCCCACCTACACAGGCGGACTGGGCTTTAACTTGAAGTGGAATATGGGCTGGATGCACGATATGCTGGATTACTTCAGCATGGATCCTTGGTTCCGCCAGTTCCACCAAAACAACATCACCTTTAGTATGTGGTACAACCACAGTGAGAACTTCATGCTGGCTCTGTCCCACGATGAAGTGGTGCATGGTAAGAGCAATATCATCGGCAAAATGCCGGGGGATACATGGCAGAAGTTAGCTAATATCCGTTGTTTATTTAGCTATATGTTTGCTCACCCAGGTAAGAAAACCATGTTTATGAGCATGGAGTTTGGGCAGTGGAGTGAGTGGAATGCTTGGGCTGATTTAGAGTGGCATTTATTACAGCATGAAGCCCACCAACAGTTAAAAACGTTTTTCCGGGAATTGAACCATCTCTACCGTTCTGAGCCAGTTTTGTACACCCAGGATTTTGCTGAACCGGGGTTTGAGTGGATTGACTGTAGCGATAATCGCCATAGTGTAGTTTCCTTTATTCGTCGTGACAAGGATTCTGATGATTTTGCGATCGTTGTTTGCAATTTTACACCGCAACCCCATTCTCACTACCGCATTGGTGTACCGCAAAAGGGATTTTATACTGAGTTGTTCAATAGCGATGCGCGTCAGTATGGCGGCAGCAATATGGGCAACTTAGGCGGTAAATGGACGGATGATTGGTCTTTGCACAGCCGTCCTTATTCGCTAGATTTGTGTTTACCACCTTTGGGTGTGTTGATTCTCAAGTTGGATAAGAAGAAGACTGCTGAGGTAATTGGATAACAATTTAGGGTGGGGCGATGCCCATCCTACACATAATTTTGCCTATTCACAGCTACTTAAGCCAGTTTTCTAATAGACTCTGGTGAAATTAAATATGCATTATTACCCTTGTAGAGACATAGCACTGCTACGTCTCTACATTCTTTTATATAGAGGTATGAGTATCATCAGAACAGAAAACCGGGTTAAGCTTAAAAGCCGTATTCACTAAGGATTTTCACGATAACGAAGGTCATTGACATTCTCGGCAATTACCAATATGACGAAGATGGAAATGCCCTTGATAAGCTGTTCCACATCTAGTTTGCTTTAAATAAACATGATGCACATCAAGATGATTGTGGAAAAGGAATTACAGATTGGACTAACTGTAGATAGATGCACTTTGTATAATGTGTTGTCACAGTTTCACTTGTTCTGCTGAGACAAAGTTTTGCGATGCGCTCGCCCTATGCAAGTATTGGATCGCGGGGGATTTGGTAAAACTTATTTAGCTTTTGATATGACTCAAAAGCCTAAATTTTGTATAGTACAAATGTATGATTTGTTAGCCCTAATCCTAGATATTTTATAATTCTATGACACAGATTAAGCCTGAAGTAAAGCGCACAGAAGAATTGCGTCAGTTGTTGCAACAAGCAAGCTTCGCTTATTACGTCCTAGATGCTCCAATTATGGAGGATGCAATCTATGACCAACTATATCGAGAATTGCAACAACTGGAAACTCAATATCCAGAATTAACAGCACCCGATAGCCCGACTCAGCGCGTAGGTGAGAGGCCAGCAACACAATTTACCTCGGTGCGGCACAATATACCCTTGTACAGTTTGGAAAATGCATTCAATATTGATGAGTTGCAAGCATGGGATCAGCGTTGGCGGCGACAAGTACCGAAAATAGATTCAGTGGAATATGTCACTGAACTGAAAATTGATGGTTCTGCTTTGGCTCTTACTTACCAAGATGGCATTCTAGTTAGAGGCACAACTAGGGGTGATGGGGTAACGGGTGAAGATATCACCCAAAATGTGCGGACAATTCGCTCAATTCCCTTACGTTTGAATTTTGAAGGTTTAGAAATTCTAGAAAGGGTGGAAGTGCGAGGCGAGGCGTTTTTGCCGTTGGAAGTGTTTAAACAAATCAACGAGGAAAGGCAAAAAGCAAGTGAGCAATTATTTGCCAATCCCCGCAATGCCGCAGCTGGTACACTCAGGCAATTAGACTCTCGCATTGTCGCTAAACGGCGGTTAGATTTCTTTGGCTACACCCTGCACATTCCTGGTAGAGATGACACCAGTATTGCCAATACCCAATGGGAAGCGTTGGAGTTGTTGGAAAAGATGGGTTTTCGAGTCAACCCCAACCACAAACTCTGTGCTTCGATCGCAGAAGTGGCAAAATATTATGAATACTGGGATACGGAACGGCTGAATTTACCCTACATGACTGATGGGGTAGTGGTGAAGCTGAATTCTTTTAAACTTCAGGAACAGCTAGGATTTACGCAAAAATTTCCCCGTTGGGCGATCGCTTTAAAGTATCCAGCGGAAGAAGCACCTACCCGTGTGGAAAATATTGCTGTAAATGTGGGACGAACGGGGGCGTTAACACCGTTAGCCGAGATGCGCCCTGTGCAACTGGCGGGGACAACAGTTTCCCGTGCAACTTTACATAATAGCGATCGCATTACTCAATTAGATATCCGCATTGGGGATACTGTCATCGTCCGCAAAGCTGGGGAAATCATCCCAGAAGTGCTGAGGGTAATCAAAGAACTCCGTCCCGCTGACACTGAACCTTTCGTTATGCCCACCCATTGCCCAGTCTGTGGCCAATTGGTGGTGCGAGAATCAGGTGAGGCGGTGACTCGGTGCGTTAATGCTTCGTGCGCAGCAATTCTCAAAGGTTCCATTGAACATTGGGTAAGTCGTGATGCCTTAGATATTAAAGGTATGGGCGAAAAGTTGGTATATCAACTCGTTGATAAAGGTTTGGTGCATTCCGTTGCCGATTTATATGAGTTGACAGCAGAGAAGTTATCTGCATTAGAAAGGATGGGGAAAAAGTCGGCAGAGAAATTAATCGATGCGATCGCTCAGTCAAAAAATCAACCTTGGTCAAGGGTATTGTATGGTTTAGGCATCCGTCACGTTGGCAGTGTCAACGCTCAATTGTTGACTCAGAAATATTTCACTGTAGACCAGTTAGCTACAACAAAGCAATCAGATATTGAAGGTATTTACGGTATTGGTGGTGAAATTGCCCAATCTGTGTACCAATGGTTTCGGATTGATGCTAACCAAAAATTGATAGAACGCTTGCAAGCAGAAGGATTGCAATTAACTGCCACCGAAGAAACAAAAATAGTTGGTGACGGTAATCAAAAGTTTGCAGGTAAAACTTTTGTAATTACGGGAACATTGCCCACCTTGAAGCGGGATGAAGCGAAGGATTTGATTCAAAAAGCTGGGGGGAAAGTGACTGATTCAGTTAGTAAAAAAACCGATTATTTAGTTTTAGGAGAAGATGCCGGTTCCAAGTTAGAAAAAGCAATTTCCTTGGGGATTATGCAGTTAAGTGAGGGGCAATTATTAGAAATGCTTGAAGATTGAAAATGATTCAGAATTGCTATAGCAAACGAGTTTTTTTGCACAATCGGATGGTTATCGTAAGGAAAATTCATAAATTACTTCTACTCAAACGGGGGTAACTTGTTCGGGTCAATACCTTGAGATTGCAAGTAAGCAATCAGTCGTTCTTTTTGCTGACGTTCTTGTTCAGCGCGTTGGCGTTCTTGTTCAGCGCGTTGACGTTCTTGTTCAATCTGTTCTACAGCCCACGGTAACAAACAACCATCTCGATCCCACCAGCGCAACCAATACGCAGTGCGACCTTCTTTTGTTCCTTGCCAAGTTCCTAAAAATAAGCCCATTACATCAATCCAATGACGACCATTTTCGTCGGGTTGCTTTAACTCATAGCGCTTATTTTCCAGTTGATAATATTCTAATAAACCGCCATCAGGTTCAAAAATCACGTAAATGGGAATCTGCAAAATTTGCTCGTAGAAAAACCATTTTCCTGGTGGATAAGTTCGCTTGACTGAATATTCTCCACCCTCAGTATCGGATAAAAATTCGATAGCGATCGCCGGAATATCTCCTTCTAAATTGGGTGTATAACTTTTGCGGTTAGCCACCACTTGATTAACCGATGGCACATAAACCCAGTCTGGTGCTTTGGCAATAAATTGCTCGTTGACTGTCGCACAAAGACCAAAGTTTGAAGCTATCAACATCTGGGGTTGGATGAATCCACTGATTTCTAGGCTTTCACGCAAAGCACCAGCTAAAAGTGGCTGACCGGTATTCTCCACTGGTTCATCCTCTAGTTGAAAATCTTTGGGCAAGGCTTCCCAAGAGATTACCAGTTCTGTTGGTGATTTGGCTTGGCTGAGTTGGGTTGCCATAAAAACAGCACGAATTTATTCTCGATCTTATCGCAAGCGATACTAATATCATGTCCGCATAATTAGTTATACTAACCACAGTCATTACACCCCACCCCCAACCCCTCCCCGCTTGCGGGGCTACGGTGTACACACAAGTCGAATTACCCCCCATAGTCCCCCCGTGTAAAGGGGGGAAACAAGAAAAATCCGGTTCCCTCCCCAATACATACGGGGAGGGTTAGGGTGGGGTAATTCGAGAACTGGTAGTAATTCGATAACTTGTGTGTACACCGTAGGCTTGCGGGGAGGGGAGACAAAGCGCAGCTTTGGCGGGGTGGGGTTCTTCGGGTTTAATAAGCAATCAAGCGGACATGATATAAGAGCAAAAAAAGGGGCAGAAAACCCGCCCCCTATTTAACCAGGAAAGTAAAAATGCTCTAAAGCAGAACTTTAGCTAAAATTGGTTCCACACTCTTAGAAATCTCTGGGACATATACCTGTGAAACGTAGTCGGCAATCATTCTGTCGGTGTTGAATAACGGCGCATTCGTTTTAATGGACGTTTTCATCATTTGCACCCAACGGTGAGGAATGCCTTGGGCATCTTGGTCATAGTATAGAGGAACGATTTCTTCTTCTAACAGCTGATAAAGCGATCGCGAATCAATCCCATCTTGCAATTCTTGATCGCTAGTATTAGCATCTTCACCTATTGCCCAACCGTTAATTCCTTTGCCATCTGGCCCTGCTTGGTAGCCTTCGCACCACCAGCCATCCAAAACGCTGCAATTAAGACCGCCGTTGAAGCAGACTTTTTGCCCACTCGTACCAGACGCTTCTAAAGGACGACGGGGATTATTCAACCAAACATCCACACCTTGCACCAATTTTTGACCAGTGTAAATGTCATAATCTTCAATAAAGGCAACTCGGTTGATAATCCCGGAATTGTGACACCATTCCATCAAGCGCTGAATAATTCGCTTACCTTCTTCATCGGCTGGGTGCGCTTTACCTGCAAAGATAATTTGTACTGGACGTTGAGCATTACCAAAAATCTTCAGTGCGCGTTCGGCATCGCGCAAAATCAGATCCCCGCGTTTATAAGGGCTGAAACGTCTGGCAAATCCAATGGTCAACACATTGGGATCGAGTAGTTTTTCAGTTGCTTGAATGAGTTGATGATTTTCGCCACGCAACTCCCGTGATTTCTTCACCTTATAACGGGTGAAAGCAATCAATCTTTCTTTAAGAATGAGATGTCGCGACCACAATTCCTCATCGGGGATCTCGTCAACTTTAGCCCACATTTTGGGATCGACGGCGCGATTTTTCCAGTCTTCTCCCAAATATTCCTCATATAAGTCACCTAACAAGGGTGCAGTCCAAGTGGGTGCATGAACGCCATTGGTAATGTAACCAATTGGTACCTTATCTTCCGATCGCTGTGGATAGAGAACAGTCCACATTTTACGGGAAACTTGACCGTGCAATTCACTCACGCCATTGCAAGCACGAGACATCCGCAATGCTAAAACGGTCATCCCAAAGGGTTCCCAAGGATCGCCCAATCGCCTTGCACCCAGCGCCAAGAATTGCTCGCGGGAAAGTCGCAATTGCGGCCAATAGCTGGCAAAGAAGGAGTCGATTAAATCGGGTGAAAAGACATCATGACCGGCGGGAACGGGGGTATGGGTGGTGAATACACAACTGTTGCGCACCTTGGCTTCGATATCGTAGAAAGATTTGCCAGTCCGTTCAATTTCTACCCGCGCAACTTCTAAGGTGCAGAATGCAGCGTGTCCTTCGTTGAGGTGATAGACAGAAGGTTCAATACCCAAGGCGTGTAGGGCGCGAACACCGCCAATTCCCAAGACTACTTCTTGGGCGATGCGGGTTTCCAAGTTACCGCCGTATAGGTGTCCCGTCAGCCAGCGGTCAATGGGATCGTTATCGTGGCGATCGCTATCTAATAAATATAAGGTGACTCGCCCAACTTGCACTCGCCAGATTTGCACTTTCACAACCCGCTGGCGAACTTGTAACTCGATAGTCACCGATTCCCCTTGCTCATTTTTAATTAACTCCAAGGGCATGTGGCCAAAGGGGTTGTCAATATAATAATCTTCTTGCCAACCTTGGCGGTTCAAGCGTTGCCGAAAATAACCTTGGCGATATAACAAGCCAACACCAACCAACGGCACACCTAAATCTGATGATGATTTCAAGTGATCCCCAGCGAGAATTCCCAAGCCACCAGAGTAGACGGGTAGAGATTCATGGATGCCAAATTCGGCGCAAAAGTAAGCAATAGGATGCTCTCTAGATACTTGCGGTGCAACTCGACTGACCCAAGTATCTTGCTGGTTGATGTATTGGTCAAACTCACGCGCGAGGGCGGATATCTGCTTTAGATAAAATGGGTCTTCTGCTAATTGTGTCAGACGCTCATAAGTTGCCGACTCTAAAATTGCGACTGGATTATGCCCACAGCGTTCCCATTCTTGGGGATCAATTGTTTGGAATAGGGAGATGCGATCGCCACTCCAACTCCACCAGTAGTTATAAGCCAAATCTGCCAAACGTTTGAGCGGTGAAGGTAACTTTTCACTCAAGTGTCGTGCTGCGGTGATTGCACTGCTATTAGCCATACTAAATCTATGTCCTCGCGCTTAACTTTTTCTCTATGTATCGGGAACCGGGGAAGAAGCAAGGGAGCAGGGAGCAAGGGAGAATTTTCCCTTTTGCACCCCGCCCCGATGCCTCTTTTCCATGCTCAGTCCCTTTTATTTCCTCTTCAGGTTTATAACACTGGAGTTTTCACGTGCTGAATTCTCCCCTGAAGTTGGAACAGTTTCTCGACATCAAACCTTATCCAAGTAAATGGTTTTTATTGTTCTCGTCTTCTAAAAATTATCTCTACTTTTGGACAGATTTAATATTTTTTTCTATCAAATTCGTTGACATTATTTTACTTTTTTTATTTTATTGTAAATATTTATTTATATTTTTACAATCAGCAACTAAAGTTATTTATATGTCTTGATAATAGTCAATTTTTAACTACAGTTATTTGCATCATAATAATGCTTTTTATCCGATAATCACAGCACATGCCGTTATCCACGATAAAACTCATATCTGTTAAAGAATAATTAAAAATGAATTATAAAGTGGCAAAATATGTATCATAAGATTCACTTTTTATTAAAGCTCTTAATTGCCCATTATCAATTAGAATAAATTTGAATATATCAAAATATTAAGATAATGACGATAAAAATTTTGTTTTATTAACAAAAACAATGCAGTTGAATCGAAGTAATTTCTTCAGATTTCTGATCCAATCAGAGCCAGGAAAACCAGCAATATCCAACGGCTTACGAGCTGTTTTAGCGTTGGGAGTTCCCATGGTAATTGGGCAACTCATTAATCAAAGAGAAAGCGGATTATTCGTTGGTTTAATGGCTCACTTTGTCAACTTAGCGAATATTGGTGGCCCTTACCAAATCAAAGCTAAGACAATGGCACAGGCTACTTTGGGAATAACTGCTTCAGTATTTGTGGGTACTCTAGTCGCTCAAGTTCCAGTACTAGCTGTAGTGCTGACACTTCTCTGGGGAATTGCTTCCGGTTTTGCGTCACTGTACGGTAATGCTGGTGCCAATGTCGGCCTAGTAATAGGGATATCATTTATTACCACGATCGCACAGCCAGGAAACTTGGAAGTTGCACTCATGCGATCGCTACTATGCCTAATTGCAGGTGGATGGGCGATGTTACTCTCTTTAGTAATGTGGCCTTTTAGACCTTACGAGCCAATACGGCTAGCTTTGGCTGATTGTTTCAGTGCGATCGCCAACTACATTCAGGCATTTATAGGTAAAGTAGCAACAACTGAAAATATTCTCGAAATTAGAAAAGCATTAGAAACAGCACGCACTGCTTTAGGTACATTACGGATTGGACAGTCGTCTCGGAGTTGGATAAATGAGCCATTTTTGCTACTAATTCAGGATGGCGATCGCTTGCTTGGTTTAGTTGTTGCCTTAACAGAATTACTAGAAACTCACTTCCAACAACAGCAATATCATACAGTCCAGCAATTAGTAGACGATGCACTCGCAGAAATATCATTCATTCTTCAAGCCATAGCGAAAGTCATATCTCGCAAGCCTGCTAGCATCGACTTGGGAAACCTCAAGCGCATCTATGAAGCACTGAAAGAACAAGAAAGTCTGCAAAGAAAAGCAATTGCTGGGAGTGAAACCGACTACACAACCCTCGTTGCTTTCACTAACTTGGTGCTGACGCTCAAAAAGCTGATCGAGCAATTGCAATACACGGCTCAGACAGCTAAATCTCTGGAAGATCGCAGCAAAATGAGTCAACGAGATATAGATAGACTGCTTTTATTTGAAGAAGAACAGCGATCGCTCTTAAGTTTACTCAAAGAAAACCTGACTTTAGACTCAGCAATCTTTCGCCATGCTCTCCGCATTGGTGTGAGTCTAACTGTAGGCGTGATCTTATACAGCGTTACAAATTTACCAATGGGCTATTGGGTAACACTGACAATTATATTAGTCCTGAAACCAAACTTGGGTGCAACTTTCAAACGGTTTTTCCAGCGAGTTGGCGGGACAATCTTAGGAGCTGTCTTAGCTGCTATCTTACTTGCAAGCATCACGAGTAAGCCTGTATTAGACATCATCATTCTGCTGACAGTATTTTTTGGCGTTTCCCTGATCGGTTTCAACTATGGGTATTCAGTGATTTTCTTCTCAATATTTGTCTTACTGATTATCGATATTGGTCATCCTATTAGTTGGCAACTTGCTGCTTTTCGGGTGTTGAATACATTAATTGGGGCGGGACTGGCTTTTGCGAGCCATTACTTTTTATGGCCAAACTGGGAACGCGATCGTTTACCTAGTCAACTCGCCACAGCGCTACGAGAATGTCACAAATACTTTCAGAATGTGATGGCTGTTTACCAGGGGACAAAAGAGCGTGACTCCAGCATTATCAGTCAACGGCGACAAACTGGACTGGCAATTGGCAATGCTCAAGCCTCCTTCCAAGGATTGCTGCGCGAACCCCAAATGCACCAAGAATTAGTAGAACCAGTAATGACACTAATGCTGTATATGGGACGTTTTGCTAACGCCGTGACAGTTTTGGCAGTACATCTCGAACATTTCCGAGGAACAGTGCCACTCCCAGAATTAGAAACCTTTGTCCGCCAAATTTCGTTAGGGTTAGAGCAGTTAGCTGATTCGGTACAGCAGGAAATTCCCCCACCACCTTTACCTGATTTGGAAGAAACACTGCAAAAAATCCAGCCGCACCTGCAAGCACTGCGTACAGCCAGGATAGAAGAGTTAGCCGTCAATCAAGGACATACACCAATTCGTCAGGCAGTCATTGATTACAGCATATTAGATTTGGAGATCGATCAGATCGTTCGGCGGTTGACTGCTATGCACTCAGCGATGGTACGGCTAATATCAGGTAAATAAAAGTAATATTGGGTTTCGTTGCCTCAATCCAACCTATAAAATAAGCGATCGCATTTATCCCCTTGCCCTCTTCGTTGAAATAGCTGCTAATTGATAGTAGAGTTAGGTTTTAAACAAAGGTAATGTAATTATTAAAAGCAGCAAAATTGCCTCCTCCGTTGAAGTCTGAATATAACAGTGCTAATTGTGCATCACCAAAATATAGAACACCACCATAGTAAGCACTGAAAGAACTAAACGTAAATTCATTAATTAGAGGAACTCCAGCGTTATTTAACTCAATTCCAAAGTTTGCGGCAGAAATTTGAATCCGATCGCCTTTACCAGGTGAAAAATCTTGAATGACATCAATCCCATCATCTGGCGAATTGATGATATATAAGTCTTTACCGGCACCACCTCTAAGAGTATCGTTCCCAGAGCCTCCAACTAAAGTGTCATCAAAAGAATCACCGATGAGAATATCTGCGCCACTATTACCAAACAACCTATCTTTACCAATTCCACCAACAAGAGAATCATTACCTTCGCCACCAGTTAAAGTGTCATTACCAGATCCACCACTCAATGTGTCGTTATTAGAAGTTCCAACAATATTATTGTTTCCATCATTACCATTGATAACTGCCATATATTCACCTCAAATCCATACACTTAATTGAAGTAATAGTAATTACGCCAGCACACAAAACATCAGTTTTTTTATACATTTTATAAATTAATGCCATCTCTAATAATTTTGCATTAAATTTTGTGTAGAGCGCCAAATGCTTTATCTGAACCGCTAGGGTCTACGGTGTACACACAAGTCAACTCGCCACAGCGCTGCGAGAATGTCACAAATACTTTCGGAATGTGATGGCTGTTTACCAGGGAAAAAAAAGCGTGACTCTAGCAACCGCCCTTACCTGATTTGGAAAAAACACTGCAAAAAATCCAGCCGCACCTGCAAGCACTGCGTACAGCCAGAATAGAAGAGTTAGCTGTCAATCAAGGACATACACCGATTCGTCAGGCAGTCATTGATTACAGCATATTAGATTTGGAGATCGATCAGATCGTTCGGCGGTTGACTGCTATGCACTCAGCGATGGTACAGCTAATATCAGGTAATTGAAGAAGAATTCAGCTATTCTGAATTCAGGAGTCAGAATAAATCAGTGTTAAATTTCAATATTTCTTTGTTTCCAGTAATTCGGTTTGCGCTTACCATGCGCGATGCCTAATGGCAAGCCGCAAAGCGTCTACGCAATAACCCAAATCACTTCTTCAAGCACCGTATAAAAAATCAGATAGGGAAAACGTTGAATAGCATAACGACGTATTCCTTCAATCTTGTGTGGAGTTCCTAAATGGGGTTTTGCTGAATTTTAAGAATAACTTTTTCCACTTCAGATAGTAAATCTAGCCCCAAGCCTACTTTTTGAGCTTCATAATAAGCTATTGCAGCATCAAGCTCCTTCCGAGCTTCAGTGTGGATAACAATAAACTTCACGAATATTTTTCTCGTAACTCAGAAAAAACTTGAGATGATGATTCTCCAATAGCTGTTTTGCAATTAATATCCTCTAACCGTTGGGTTAATTCCGTATCCCAAGCAGTTTCTAGATTATCATCTATACCCTCATCTAGAGAATGAATTAAAAAGTAAGCGATTTCAGCACGTTCTTTTGCAGAAAGCTGAGAAAGTTCGAGTTTAAGTTTTTCCGCAATTTCACTCATCCTTTGGAGTATCCCCAACAATTCTAATTATAGGCTCAACTATCCAATCGTAACACCGACGTTGCTCCTCATTTCTCCTATTCCTTGGAAGCAAACCATTGTAGTGGCAAAAATTTCATAATATTTGTTACAGTTTTTAAAGTTTTTAATTCTGGTATATCTGGTTTTAATTGTTCTGCGATCGCTAATTTTGGTTCAGCTTGTGTAGGTTGAAAATTATATAAATAAACAAAAGCTAAATAAATCCATGTGTAAGGATTTTTAGCATCATATTTAGTTAATTCTTTTAAATTTTGGATTAATTCCGGGACTTGGCGCTGTAAAAGTTGTGATAAGACTAAAGTGTAACGCCAATTTAAATTATTTGGCTCTGTTTGCAGATAATAATTAGCCGCGAAATCAATTTGTTTTAAATAATCCTGAGTAGGATCGTATTGATTGAAATGACCTATTTGCACAAAGATATTATTTAATTTACCCTGTTGTAACTCTTGTGCTAGCTGTGAAGTTCGGGTAATTAAATCTAAAGCTGGCGATTTTTCTACTGTTCCTGCATCTGTCACATTTACAGTAATATCTGGAATATTTAAAGATGTGGTTTTGTTGTTTCTTCTATCTAAATAGAGTGCTGATAGCTGATATTTTCCTAGTGGTAATGTTTTAGGAATAAATGTAGCTAAAGCTTCTTTCACCCGGAAACTTCCTTCAGGATGACATTTGATGCCACAGTATAAATTACCTAAGCCAATGGCATGATCGTGATACCAAGATGATTGGCCATTTTGCCATTTTAACAGTAATATACCATTTTGCAAATCATTCCATGAACCTGTTATTTCATAGTTTACAGGGTTGTTTCTATCTAAAATTAATTGCTGAGAAATCGCTACTTTTTCTAGACTAGTTACAGACTCGCTATTATTTATTTTTTCAACAGTTACAGGAAGATTTTTGCAACTATATAATCGCATTTTATCTCCATGAGGTAATATCCAATCGCCTTGTAATTTCAAATCAGTAGAAGATTCGACTAAAGATTTTAATTTTCGTTTAGTCTCTCCACTTTCTCCAGGTCTATATGGTTCATTATCCCTAGTAATATACCAACAAAAATATTGTAAATCTTGCTCTATCTGAGATAATTTGGTTGTTAATTTTCTGCCAGATACGCGAAAATCTGCTAATGTCCCAAAATAATTTAAAGTATACTCATTTATCTGCGGTGTAGAAACAGGAATTACCCCTAAATTCGACCTTAAATATAAATTTGTTTCGGTGATTTTGTGTATGAGTTTCTCCAGAGGATATTCTTTAGCATCATTATTAGGTAAATGTCTACCACCCCATGCTTGAATTAGGGGTAATGGAAACAAATTGTTTAGTAAAACTATGCAACTTAATACTAAAGTGGCTAATCTCAGCTTATCAAAATATATATTCTCAATTAAATTGAATAAATCCGCCAATATTAAACTAATTATCGGAAAACATGGCAAAATAAATCTAATGTCTTTATTTGTGCCAAAAGAACAAATTATATAGCTACTTACTAAGGTAACTAATAACCAAATCCGAGCCGATTTATGGAGATTTTCTGAAATTAAATTAGTAGTAGATTTATATTTAATAAGATAAACTAATAAAATGCCAATACTCACACATAATATTGGTAAACCAACGGTTTCTGGGATCGTTTGTGGATAGTATAACCATCCAGCAATAGTTGTGGAAGAAGGATCGCCCTCCCTTTTTCCAACTTGGTTAGCGTTTAATGCTGATGTAATAATTGTTAACCAATTTAAGCCATACCAAAAACTACAAATTAACCAAGCTATCATCAAAGATAAACAAGCTTGAATTAGCTTGATAAATCTGCGTTTTTTAATTAAGCTAATTAATGCCCAAATACTAGGAACTAAAATAAAAATAAAACCTGTAGGTTTAGCCAACAAGATTAAACCTATTCCAACGCCCAATAGGATAGTTAACGCCCATGACAAAAACCCAATATACCTATCTTTCCAAATTGTCAGGACTGTAAAAGTTACTGTAACAATTGCTGTCAAACCATAATCTAATAAATAATCTGTCCTAATAATCCCTAAAATAGGAAATAACACACAAAATATACTGGCAGTTATGCCAGTTTTTCGGTTATTAAATAAAAAATGACCTAACTGATATACTGAAACTATAATCATCGCAGTATATAATAAATTAACCAAACTTGCTTGGTCATATCCACGGCCAAACAATATCAAAAATGGGACAGTGCAAATATATACAAAAGGAGCGCGATAACTTGGAGTTAATTGCCACAGAGATAACCACCAATCTCCTGAGAAGATATTGAAGTTTTGAAAAACTTTATAATGATGTAATGCTGTAGCTAAATGTGCGCTTTGATCGAAGGCTGGAATCGATTCATCTAAGAAAAACCAAGCTCTATCTATAGCTAATGCTATCAACCAAATTACTAATAAAATGAGATAATCTTTTCGATGCTGAGAATGATCAAAATTACTCATATTTATTTGCTCAAGAACTAAAGTTTAACCAATTATATATCTGTCGTGTATCGACGTTATATAGTTAAGTGCTGAGTGCTGAGTGCTGAGTGCTGAGTGCTGAGTGCTGAGTGCTGAGTGCTGAGT
>NZ_JAVRCI010000061.1:0-40076 GCF_034530835.1 Nostoc sp. DedQUE12b
AGCCTTCAGATGGAATGGCTTTTATCTCACAATGCTTAACCCGAACTCAGGTTATCTCAGCTATTGAGATATCGAAAAATTATTTTACAAAATTACTCTTTTGCCGACAAAATCGATTACTCATTACCGATAAAGTTAATCGCTATTGCTCCTACTTTTCATGAAGACAATTACACAGATAAAGAAGCATCAAAATTTGAAGATGATATATATTTTTGGAAATTCCGTGTTGAATATGAGACAACAGGTGCTAAGTTCAAATTAGAAGGTAAGAATTATGATATTCTTTACCCTGTGTTTGGCTTACCTGGTAGTTTACAAAATGAAGGTCTGCAAAGTAAACTCTTACCAGCTTTTACTCATAACTTTAAAAGTAACTTGCCTGTAGATACTTATCAAAATTTTAGAATTATCAGAGAGCTTTTTATGGCTCAACCAAAAATCAAGGAAATGGTTAGTCCTACTTATAGAAAAATATTATATGGTACTGGTGAAGGAGAAAATGATAAGAAACTAGCTGAAATAACTAATACAAGTAAAGGAATATGGTTGTTTCTTTGGTTGCCAACTAGGGTTAAAACTAAAATCAAAATTCCAGTAGCACGATTTGGTTTTGTATTAGCCGCAAATAACAGCAATTTTGCTCAAGATTCTGTTGTTGAATGGTTGGTGTGTACTAAGACTACCGTTAATATTGAAGACAAACCTAACAATAAGATTTGTTTATCATTTGATAGACATGGTATGGCAAAATGGGCTAGTGCAAATATGTATTTATGTCAAGCTGGTGGTGGTATAAATACTTTAGATTTATTTATTTATCTTCTTAAAGGTGCTACGCGTCCTTTTGATGATTCTATTTGGGAATGGTGGAGGTCACAGGAAAAAAATACTCCTACTAATTTGGGATGGTATATTGATTTAGCTATTAAGACTTGGAACTATAGGATTAAGTAAATCAACATAAAATAAATAATTTATTGATTTAATAGATGTCATTTTAAGTCAAGCTTTAGGAGTACAAAGATAACAATGTTTGTTCTCACCAATTGATCATTCTATCAGCGCGATCGCACCTTCGCACTTCGCACACAGACCTAACCCCCCAACCCCCTTCCCTACAAGAGAAGGGAGAGAAATCCGGCTCCCCTCTCCGCTTCGGAGAGGGGTTGGGGGAGAGGTCAATCTATGCGATCGCGCCTAGTAAATTAGGGATAAGATCGCTGTAAACTGTTAAAGTCTAATTCGTCTGAGATTACCACCTTGTTCGATGAAATTTTGCAACGAATGCGGGATAAAGTTTCTTCTCGTCAGTATCTAATGACGCTACATGCTGAAGAAGAAATGAGCGATGATAATCTAACAATCTATGACATTGAACAAGGTATCGTCACAGGCGAAATACTAGAACGTCAAAAAGATAAAGTGACAGCAGAATCTAAATATCGTATTAGAGGTTTAACTCTTGATGCAGAAGAAGTCGAAATAATTGCAATAGCTAAGTCCAACTGGATGGTAAGGGTAAAGACCTGTTAGTAATAGAAAATATTCCAGTGATAACCTGTGCTGATTGCGGCGAAAGTTATTTAACTGCTGAAACTCTTCACAAAATTGAACAAATCAAAACTAACCGTAAAAGATTAGCTGTTAAACGCCCTGTAGAAGTGGCTAGTTTTGGATCATGAATAATTGCCAAAATTAAATACTGCTTCAGCTATCCACTAATACACATTTATGGACTTCTACACAACAGTTTTGCAAAAGAGTCCAGGTTATTAGGTTAATTTCTGCTTAGAAAATGGACTGGTAAGACAAGGGATAAATCAAGAAGCAGCAATCAAGCAACTTAATGAAGCGATCGCCTCTTTTATTGAAATCTATAAAGTCGAACCTAATATTTACCATGCTTCACTCACTATAGAAGAATTACATGAGTTTTTGTCAGTGGATAACACTGAATTAGGATGATACATCTTCGAGTTCAAGTAAGTTTACATAAAAGTGCATTAGGTAGCCCATTGTAGACTTCGGATATTAATGGCTGTACGATCGCTATCTTACTAATTTTTTATACCAACCATAATTCATGTCTTCGTCCCCGGATATACCTATAGTCTGGGACTTGCTGCAATTGATTAGACGAGATTCATACTTGTTAGTTATCCATTTTTCTCCACCCTGCCCAACGCTAGTTGGGAAGTGTTGGGGGTTAAGTCTATGAATCAACTTACTGGAGTTTAGACTAGATAGCCCTGACAATAGGGCTGAAGCAGGAAATGTAACTGTATTGTAACGGTGGCTTTAGCTGCTGTCCTTTGTTGACGTTGCAAAAGTTTACATTTAGAATGGAATCGTCAAAAACTGATAAGTATTTATTCTTATCTATCCTGATAATTTGACATTCAATGAGTATAAATTCTTATCTATACCAAAAATCTAATATTCTATAGTTAAAGAATGTTTACAAAAGTATTGATTCCTTAATATAATGAAATTAAAAGCGATAAGCCAAATTGATTGTCAGAAGTGATGAATGCTATAGAATTTCCCTGGCTAACAACCATAATCCTCTTACCCTTGGTGGCTACCTTAGCCATCCCCCTAATCCCAGACAAAGAAGGTAGAACTGTTCGCTGGTATGGTTTGGGAGTTGCGATCGCCGACTTTGCACTGATGATTTATGCCTTTTGGTATAACTACGATTTTCAGAGTTCAACACTCCAACTTGTAGAAAACTATCCTTGGATACCGCAGTTAGGTTTGCATTGGGCGGTGGGGGTTGATGGTTTATCGATGCCCTTACTGCTTCTGACAGGCTTAATAAATACCCTCGCAATATTCGCGGCTTGGAAAGTTACCACCAAGCCGCGATTATTTTATGGTTTGATGTTAGCGATGTACAGCGCCCAGCTTGGCGTATTTGTTGCCCAAGATTTGCTGTTGTTCTTCCTAATGTGGGAAATCGAGTTAGTGCCGGTTTACCTGCTGATTTCCATCTGGGGAGGACAAAACCGTCGTTATGCCGCTACTAAGTTCATTCTTTACACCGCTGCTGCATCAATATTTATCTTGATTGCTGGTTTTGCAATGGCATTCTCTGGAGATACCGTCACTTTCGATATGGCGACTCTAGGAATGAAAGAATACCCCAAAACCTTGGAATTATTGGTTTATGCAGGTTTCTTGATTGCCTTCGGTGTGAAGTTACCGATTTTCCCTTTACACACTTGGCTACCTGATGCCCACGGTGAAGCATCAGCACCCGGTTCAATGATTTTGGCTGGTGTGTTGTTAAAAATGGGTGGTTATGCCCTCATCCGCTTCAATGTGGAAATGTTGCCTAATGCCCATGTGACTTTTGCCCCAGTGTTAGCAGTTTTGGGTGTGGTTAACATTGTCTACGGTGCTTGCTGTGCTTTTGCCCAAACCAATCTCAAACGCCGCTTGGCTTACTCTTCAATTGCCCACATGGGGTTTGTGCTGATTGGGATTGCCTCTTACACAGAGCTTGGTATCAGTGGTGCAGTGTTACAGATGGTTTCCCACGGCTTGATTGCTGCTAGCTTGTTCTTCCTCTCTGGCGTGACTTACGATCGCACCCACACCTTGATGATGGATAAAATGGGCGGTATGGCTAAGGTAATGCCCAAAACCTTTGCTCTGTTTACCATTGGTTCAATGGCTTCTCTCGCTTTACCCGGAATGAGTGGTTTTGTGGGTGAGTTGATGGTGTTTCTGGGTATCGCCAGCAGTGATGTTTACAGTTCCAGCTTCAAAGTTGTAGTCGTGCTGCTGTCGGCGGTTGGCGTGATTTTGACACCGATTTATTTACTGTCGATGCTGCGTCAAGTGTTCTACGGGGAGCAAAATCAGGAGTTACACTTGGATGCTCTAATATCTGATGTCAAACCCCGCGAAATATTTATTACCGCTTGTTTGTTACTGCCAATCATCGGAATCGGGTTTTATCCCAAGTTAGCAACGCAGACTTATGATGTGAAAGCAGTAGAATTAGCCGCCCATGCTCGTCAAGTTCTACCAGTTGTTGCTCATCAACAACCATCAAGTCTCTACTCGCGTATTTTCTCTGCACCAACATTGGCTACTTCTCAAGTTGAAAGTTCCATTAACATTTCTGAGTAAATTAACTTCCTGTTAAGGGGTCTGTAAGTAAATTCTAAATATTAGGAGAATAAAGGGGTGGTTTCATAACTACCCCTAAAATTTTGGAGCTATTGAGTTGAAACAGATTTTTAGGTAGGGCAATTCATGTAGACGCATTAGCAAAGCGTCTCATATAGAAGCGGCTTCCCGCACGGTATTGCCCTTACCTAAAAATTATTCAAATTTGAGCGTTCCGTCAATACTTAAGTTTTAATAAGCACCGTATTTCCTCACAAGTTCTTCACATTCTTTTTAATCAGATATCTTATATAATGACCAACTCTGTAGTTTTAATATTACTTTTGTTGATATTTCAGCAAACTACAGCCTGAATCCTGACAAAATTTAAGTTTTAATAAGCACCATGTTTCCTCACAAGTTCCTCACATTCTTTTTATAACTTCAAGATAGAGATACTCAACTATTGCAATTAATTAGCTTGAGAGTTTACAGCCTTCTTGCATTGGGGTATTTCGGCAAAAGCGAGACAAACTCTTTTGTTAGCAAAGGTATTGAAGCTTAATTCTACTTTTGCATCTATAGGAGAGTTCTCTCATGGATTTTACAGAGAAAATGCCATTTTTTAATCTCAAGACTTTAGGCTATTACAGGTGAATCCTACGTCATAGGTGATGCCATACTTACACTAAGTTAATTCCTGCCACAGTTAAAAACGATTTAGTTTCTAAATAAAGTAAACCTTCTAAAGATTTATCCTGCACTAGTTAAATAGTTGGGGGAGATGCATTTTGGCTGCATTTTCCATGAAAAAACAACTTTAACAACATAGGTACAATCAATATGAACTTTAAACAATTTGGTGTATTACTATCTCTATCTACAATTCTTGGCCTGAATGTGATTGCTACCAAGGTTTTGGCTGAAGAGCCTAGTATTACTTTTGGAGATGCACTCGGTTCTGGCGGATGTAGTGTTGCTGGTCAGCTTCCTGGAGATGATGGTAGAAGCTTATCGATCATCTTGGATAACATGAGTGCATTCAATGGTCAGCGTCAAAAGTGTATTTTACGTGTTCAAACTTTCATTCCAAGTGGTTTCATCGTCCAAGATGTACAAGTACTGTACCAAGGAAATACTGATATTGATAGAGGGAGTAAAGGTACCAGCTTAAGCAGAACTTATAGCTTTAGTGGTGGTGCTCTTGGGCAAGCCGTAGCTCCCCCTCAAACTACCAAGTTTACAACGACTAAGGCATTTGCGGAGCAAGATGAGATTACTGTTATAGCTGCTTCAGGTTTATGTAGCGGTGGTGGGCAAGGACTATTAGGTATTAATCTCGTTGCACAATCCTCAGCAGGAAGTTCTATTTTCGTTGATACAGCCGATATCAATGCTGGGGATGTAATACTTTCTTTTGACCTAAAGCGTTGCTAGTAGTTGCTTTTAGCGATTCTGGGGATAGATGGTGATATACCGAACCAAATTTCAAATTTAGTGGTCTTCAATGAGTGGTGGGTCTAAATCCCCACTCATTGAATCTACCGAATGTATTCTTCTTTAAGATTACAAATTTATGTTGATGGAGAGTAAGTTATGTTGAGATTAAGTAATGCACGTAATTTTTTCATGTTAATATGCTTGTTTTTTTTCTATTGTTATGATGCCAATTCATCTAGCACTGCTACTGCAATAGACAACCAGCCAAAATTTTTGGTTAATAGGCGATGTAATATAAGTTTCGATCCGCAAATAAATCAGTTTACACTTAACTCTCCTATAACTGTAAATGCACAATCGCCAAGGGCTAGATGTATCGTTAGAATTAATACCTCTAATACTCAAAAGCAATTTAGGCTTGTGCCTTTAGCTTTAAAAGGTGTAGTCAAGAAAGCACCAGCACAAATAACCATCTCATCATTTTTAGTTGGCGATCAACCAACTCCATATCAAATGAACTATGGAAGTGCTATGAATTTTGATTTGACTAATCAAATACCTCCAACTAACTATACAACTACAGGAAAAAGTGTTTTAGGCGTTAATTTAGTATTAACAACAACCGGAGGAGAATTAGAGTTGACAGATATGAAGTTTGCACTTCAATAACAATAAAATGTGGTTTGAGTGCTTTTTTAATTTCCGAACTGATAAGCGATCGCTTCTTGAGGAAATGTGATGCTCCCATTATTCCTCATAAGCATTAGTTATAAAACAAGCAGTTTATGGTACTTTAGCCGACGGATTATTAGCGTAGGCACAGCTTACCGCAGGCATCGCCCTTTAGAAAAAACTTTTTGCTTTACTCTTTAACTCCAGTTGGTAGAAATGTTACTTGTTTAGCTAAGGCTTGAGTTATTTTGCCCTCTGCTTTATGTCAAATTTGACCTCTCTCAAACCTCTCCACAACACGAGGAGAGGTTTAATCAAGGAACTGAAGTTAAACTGTCGTCGCAGCAGCACTTGGTAAACTCACTTTCAAGCGCTTAAACATCGCTTCTCGTGCTTGTACAGCGAGACTATCGTCAAAAGGTTCTAAGGTAATTTCCTGCTGATACTTTAGCCGCAGTGCTGTTTGAATTAACCAATCGGCGACGAAGGGATTTTTTGGTAACAAAGGGCCGTGGGAATAAGTAGCGATCGCATTCTGATAAAATGCTCCTTCTGTCCCATCTTCACCATTATTTCCCAAACCGTATACCACACGTCCCAAAGCTTCCACTTTTCCCAACTTGGTACGTCCGCCGTGATTTTCAAAGCCTACCAAATAAGGTGTGCTACCTGTCATCTCTTTTAAATCTTGCGCCAGACGTGAAGCTGTCACTTCAATTACCAAGTTGCCAATACAGCGCTTAGTATTTTCACCAGGATGCACAGAAACTAAATCGAGTATTCCCAAACCTTCAATCCGTTGCCCTAAACCTGGTTCATAATAATGTCCGAGTAATTGGGGGGAACCACAAGTAAATACTCCTGGTGTGCCATTTTCGATTTTCTCGCGCATTGCGTCAGCTTTTGCACCTTGCAAATCACGCATGACTATTTCTTGCTGACGGTCTTGTGCGCCACCACCCACGATTACATCTACAGTTTTAATATCTGCGGCTGTGGAATTTTGATCCAGGGGTAACACTTTAACATCGTATCCCCGCCACTCGGCGCGACGTTCTATAGTAATTACATTACCGCGATCGCCATAAGTACTCATCAGCGTCGGGTACAACCAACCAATTGTTAATTCCAAATTTTGAGAACTCACATTCATAATTCGTAATTCGTAATTCGTAATTGGATTAGGTGTTGGGAACTGGGTAATGGGAAAAATTTCTCTCATTCCCACTACCAAACTTAAAGAATTTTCCGACCAGTCAGAACTTCTCGCACTTCTAGCATGGCTGAGTAGGTAGGTAAAATATGCAGAGTTTCATTCTCTGGTGTATGCTCTAATGCAGTAGCGATCGCTTGTCGCAAATCTTCTTCGACAATTAAATTTAAGTTACTCTCAGGGTGCTTTTGGCTGTAACGTAGACGTAGTGCCATATCGTAGACGCGATCGCCACTCACTACTAAAGTCCCGCCGCGTTCGACTAATTTCTCGGTATCCACGTCCCAAATCCAGGATACATCAGTGCCATCGGGTGTGCGATCGTTCAATACCAGCAATGTGGTTTTATCTGTGCTTTGAGTAACTACGCGAATGGTTTCATTCGTTCCCACAGGATTTTTTGATAACAATATCCGCACTCGTTTCCCGTTAATTACTAAATCTTCCGCACGACCAAATGCAGCTTGGAAGGTATTAATAGTATCTCTGATTGTTACTTCATCAACTCCTAACTCAATAGCCGCAGTAGCAGCAGCTAAAGTATTGTATTTGTTGTACAAACCAACAAGAATTTGCGACCATTCACTACTTTCAAGAGTTGGTTTACTTTTACTAAAACCACACTTGGGACAAGTAAAATCTCCCAAATGAGACAAATAAACACCCTTGTAATCTAGGGAATGTCCACATTTGGGACAATAAATAGAATCAACAGCGTGAGGAATTGCTTCTAGATAATGTTCTGGTTCATTCAAGCCAAAGAATAACACCCGTTGAGGTAACTGCTGACCGAGGTTAGATAAAGTTGGGTCATCAGCATTAGGAATTACCACTGTTTCTGGTGGTAGGGTAGAAATAACTTTTGTCCAACGCTTACTAATCGTGTCTACTTCGCCGTACCTATCGAGTTGGTCGCGGAACAAGTTTAAACAGAGAATGATTCGCGGCTGGAGTGGTGCTAATACCCTTGGTACAATATTTTCATCAACTTCCAAAATGGCGTAATCAGTATTTAGCGTACCTAGTAAGTTGGTGCTTTCCAACAGCGCCGTCATCAAGCCATTTTCCAGATTTGCACCTGTAGAATTATGAGTGACACGAAAACCCTTGCGTTCTAATATCGTGCATAAAAGCAGCGCTGTAGTAGTTTTGCCGTTAGTACCAGCAATTAAAATCACTCCATTTTTAACTTGCTGACTCAATAATTGTAAGAGTCTGGGTTCAATGCGACGAGCAATCGAGCCTGGTAATACACTAGCAGCACCCAGACGGAGCGATCGCACTATAAAGGTCACACTCTTTGCCACTGACACCGCGAAACCCAATCGCAGTCTATCTATGAATTGTATTTTGTTTCCCACATCTGTACCCTAGTCTTCTGGCGGTTGCTAATTAAAAGTGCAAATTTAATCTTGTGAGTTTAGCGAATCCTGGCTGAAAAAGCCAGTATTGGCAATTTTAGATTTTGGATTGTTGCGCTACTTTAGCTCTGTTTTGACTTGCGCGTAGCGATACCAGCCACTTGCGAGAGATAATCTCAGTAGGCGTTATCTTAAAAAATAGTGCGTGGGCGTAATTACATATCAAGCCCAGTTGGCCGAATTAAGCACAAACTCACGACAAGTAGTACCTTGCAAGGTTCCTTTTGATGAATAGCACAAAGTTTCTTTTTTTACATAAACAAATTACTGGCTGGCGAAGGTGGTTGTCCAAATGCCTGTTGTTGCTTGTAAGTCTTTTCATTATAAGTATGCAACCTGCATCTGCTGGTCTTAATAATGATTTATATGATGGCAACATCTTTGTCGTTTATGCTGGTAATGGTTCATTAGTTCCTCCCAGGCAGACACTCGCACAAACTTTAGCGGAACATAAACCCGTATTTTTGGCTTTTTATCTGGATGATAGTAGCGATTCCAAAAGATATGCCATTTCCATTTCACGGGTACAGGAATTTTATGGCAGAGTAGCAGAGATTATGCCGATTAATGTAGATACTATCCCGCCTAAAGAGACCTACGATCCAACAGAACCAGGATATTACTATGCTGGGAGTGTTCCTCAAGTCGTGGTGTTAAATAAATCAGGTGAAGTAGTTTTGAATAAAAAGGGTCAAGTACCTTTTGAAGAAATAGACGATCAATTTCGTAAAATCTTTGATTTATTACCACGCACTGAAACAGCACAGCTAAAGCGGCGAGCCTTTAACGAGTTTAGTAGTGAGTTAGCTAAGTAACTTATGGGGTAGACCAATTTGGTCTGCCCTAATTTTTAGTTATATCTGTTACTACATTGCCGCCAATGCCAAAGCATAATGTTGAAATATCGGTCTTAACAATTGAGGAAATTACTTCATAGTCTATATTCCGTAATCAATGCCCATTGCCCAATAATTAACAGAGTGTATTCTGATGTCAAAGGTTTACACCACCCAGGAACTAATTCAAATTTTGGCAGCCGAACGCCAAGCTTGCCTCAAAGGAAAACGCTTGAAATTAGAAATAAAAGTCTCTGGCAATCCTGTAATTGACCAGTTTATCAGCACTGATGGGTTGCAACAGTTCACTGCCTATCAAGATTTCAAAACTGCAATTCACGAGTATCAGAAAGAAAATCGAGTTTCCGGTATTATTTGGCGAGAAGTGACAGTTAAAGGAAAAAACTTGCACTATCCCGAAATAGATACTGAGTTAATTGCCCTCAATGGGGACTTAGAGATATTAAAAGCTGCTAAAAATTCCATCGTAGAATTTTGGTATGAAGTCACTGAAGGGATGGATTTATACTTGAGTTTTAATAATAGTAAACAACACCAACAAATTGTCACATCAGATGTAGAAAGAATTGTTCAAAGAACAGAGTGGGCAAGTTTGTGCAAGTGGGAAAATTCTAGCTTTTTGGAAATGATTTTGCAGCTAGGATGGGGTAAACCAGAAGAAGCTTATTATAAACGAGGAAGACCGCGATCGGGTAGTGAATATATTCATGCAGTCAATCCCGGAAATCGCCCCATTGGTTGATTGATATGTAGGGTAGTAATGCTGAAACCTACGGCAAAATGACAAACAAAATTGCTACATAATTGTCTTTACTTTCCTTTCTCAAAGAGTATTTACTTGCATACTTAAAATCAAAACTGAAAAATTATCATCAAGGAGCGAAAAAATAGTCTATAAAGCAATACGGTTCGGATAAGCATTTTTCACTTTCCTTGTGGTCTGGGGAATGGGTTTGCGGGTAAAGGGTAAAGGATGTATTCAAAACCTTTCCCCTTTCCCCTTTCCCCTTTCCCCTTTAACTGAACTGTATTGGTCTATAAAGCTGTTTTTTCGCCTTATCAGATCCTCTACATGCTCACGTTTCTGATTTAATTAAACATCACCGTTATTACTCCAGCCGCCAAGGAACCCTGCAATACCAAACACCGCCAAGGCGATCGCTCCCCACTTCAGCGCTGGATTCATATCCAACGAATCCAAGAAGCTGGGTATTGTCAAGTTTCCAAAGTCTCCCTCAACTCGGTCATAGTTGTTTATCGGCTCAAAAACATTGTTTGGTGCATCCTCTGATTTTGGCTCATTGGTACGCTGTCCTTGAAAAGCGATCGCTAGCAACAGTGAATCTACCAAGCTAGGCGAAATACGTTGCGCCAAATCTAACACTTTACCTGCATCTCCGACGATAAAATCTCGCGTGGGGTGTTCAGCAACATAAAGAATGGCATCAGCAACCAAACTGGGATCGTAATATGGCGGTATCCCCGAAGGTTTCACTCCTAACTTGGTGCCAACTTTATTGTAAAAAGGTGTGTTGATTGTCGAAGGCAATATTGAGGTGACGCTGATGGGCCATTTTTCGTGTTGCAACTCGACGCGCAGCGCTTCCAGAAACCCTTCTAAACCATGTTTGGCAGCAGAATAGGGACTTTGTAGCGGCAGACTGCGCCTACCCTCCATTGAGGAAATATGAATTAATGCCCCGCGTCCCTCTTGTTTGAGATAGGGTAGTGCTGCCATTGCACCATACACCTGTCCCATCAAATTGACATCAATTACTCGTTGAAATTCCTCCGGTGTAATTTTCTCGAAGGGAGCAATTATCCCTGTAGCCGCAGCATTAACCCAAGTATCCAATCGTCCATATTGTGCTACGGTTTTGTCTGCGATCGCTTTTACCTGTCCAAAATCGCTCACATCTGCCACAACTGCGATCGCGTCGCCACCAAAACCTTGGATTTCCTCGACTAAAGTCTTTAGCCCTAGTTCACTGCGTGCTGCAACTACCACCTTTGCACCACGCCTAGCAAACTTCATCGCTGTTTCCCGCCCAATTCCGCTGGAAGCCCCAACGATCGCTATCACTTGCTGATTAATTGACTTCAATTGCATGTTTAATCATTTATATCTTCACCTTTTAATGAATAGCTAGATCATTAATCGCTGCATCTTTCGCTGGACTTACGCACTGGGTAGAGATGCAGATTAGACCTGTTGCAAAAGTTCTTTTTGCAACAGGTGGGAAAAGGAAAAAGGTTAAAGGGGAAAGGTAAAATAACAAACCTTTCCCCCTTTCCCCTTACCCTTTTCCCGGCAATGCCAAGAAGTCTATTGAAGAAGGCAGTCTCAATGAAACAAGTTTCAAAAGCCTTGGATAAAAGAATGACTGCGGACTAGTATTTTTACTCAGCACGGGCTAAACGCGCCGCTACCACTAACAGAATTCAGCACTTTCAAGTCAGAAGCCAGGAGGCAGAAGTTGTATTCTAACTCCTAGCTCCTGAGTTAAACTTATCGACTTTGAACTATGGACTCTTGACTAGAGTTTTCAAGTTCTGGAAGTTCTACTCTGGCGGGTTTCCAGCCTCCCGCCCAAGCAAGGCATAGATGACGGAAGCGATCGCCCCGCACCTCAAAATTCGGGTACTGGTCGAAACTCGCACAAGCCGGAGATAGCAACACCACAGGCGCTTGATACTGCTTGGCTAATTCTGCCGACTTGGGAATTGCCCTTTCCATAGTTTCCACAATATGGTAGTTATGATACCCCACCTCTCGCAGACGTTTGGCAAATGCGGGTGCAGCAGAGCCAATCAATAACACAGCAGCAGCTTTGGTTTGAATTTGTGCTAGCCAGGCAGTATCATCCCCTGCTTTGGCTTCTCCACCAGCAATTAAAATCGCTGGACTATTAACGGATGCTAAACCAACTTCAGCCGCATCATAATTAGTAGCCTTGCTGTCGTTAATGAAATCAATACCTTCCCATGTGCAGATATGCTCCAAACGATGGGCAACACCAGGAAATTCCCGAACTGCACGCGCGATCGCATCACGATTAATTCCCGCTAATCTTGCTGTTGCTACTGCCATCAACAGATTTTGCTGGTTATGTTCTCCCACCATTCGCAAACTAGATACTTTCACAATTGGTTCTGGTGCCGAGGTTGCAGTCAATTTTTCCACAACCCAGCCGTCTTCGATGTAAAAGCCTTTTTCGCTAATCAGAAAATCTTTTCCTCTCACACTTGTCCAATAGGCATCAGGCCAAGCACTTAAACCTATCTGGCTCAAGTAGGCATCATCGCCATTGAACACTTGCAACTCAGACTGACGTAATAACTTGGCTTTGATGTTGTAATAGTTCTCCAAAGTCTTATGTCGACTCAGGTGATCCGGTGTGAAAGTCGTCCAAACACCGATCCGGGGAGCAAGAGAACTCGAAGATTCTATTTGATAGCTGCTAACTTCCGCAATCACCCAATCAATATGATTTTGGATCGCAGTTCCTTCACCTCTGCTCCCCTGCCCCTCGGTCACTGAGCGTAGCCGAAGTGCTGCCCCCCTGCCCCTCTGGGATAGGGCAACTTCACAAGCAGCGTAGCCAATATTACCGCAGGCGGGTGCATTTAATTCTGCTGCTTGGAAAATGGCAGCAATTAAAGCTGTGGTAGTAGTTTTGCCGTTAGTGCCAGTAATCCCTACCCAAGGTAGCGATTGTAAATTTCGCCAAGCGAGTTCCATTTCGCCAATGGTTTCAATACCTAACTGGCGTGCCTCAACTAATACGGGAATATCCCAAGGCACGCCAGGACTAACGACTATTAATTGGGGTAAATTAGCACCATTCAATTCTAGGGATTGTCCTAGTTTAACGGTTATTTGCTCGGCAGCGAGTTCTTGTTGTTGTTCCAGGAGGGTTTTGGAGGTGTTGCCATCACTCAGCTCTACCTCCCAACCTTCCCGTTTCAACAATCTCGCCGCAGCAACACCGGACTTTCCCAATCCAATAACAGTAGCTTTGGACATAGATTGCAGCAGAGTGTCCCTGGTTAAGCACTCCCTATAGTAGCCTTTCTTGGCAAAAATTACACAAGTTTTTGTTGATCTACGCTACAGATTTTTGACGATCGCACCGAAGTCAGCTAAAACACGGGCATGATTGCGAACTAGCCCCAGTAGATGTAACCGATTACGCTTAATTTCTGGATCGGAGTCCATAACTAAAACGCTATCTGGGCCATCAAAGAAGTTACTAACTGCCGGAGCAATTTTTGTTAATGCTGCTACTAACAGTTGATAATTTCGGGTCTGCTGTGCTGCTTGAGTTTGCGGCACTGATTCGATTAGTGCTTTATACAAAGCGTCTTCAGAGGGCTTTTGGAATAATTCTTGACGAACTACGCTTGTTGGTTCTAGCTGTTTTGTATCCAAATCACCTTGGGCGGCTAATCGTGTGGAACGGTTAACGGTTTCGTAGATGTTATCTAAGGTACTGTCGTTACGGATTTGTTGTAAGTATAAGGCGCGATCGCGGACATCCAATAAATCTTTTAACGTCCGTTCTGTGTATTCTGGGTCATTTTCTCCCAAAACTGCATTTACCAAATCGTAATCAATCTGCTTTTCTTCTTGTAATAAGGTGCGAATGCGTTGCAAGAAAAACTCTTGTAATGCTGTGATTAATGATGCTCGATCTTTGTGATATTTTGCTGCAAAGTCTGTTGCTATTTGCGCCAATAAATCATTTAAATTTATCGGCAAATTATCAAACCAAGTAATTTTAACTACAGCATTAGCCGCACGGCGCAAGGCAAAGGGATCGGATGAACCGGACGGAATTAAACCTAAACCAAAGATACTCACTAAAGTATCTAATCTATCTGCCAAACCTACGATTTTACCCGTGAGTGTTTCAGGTAAGACATCACCGGCTCCCTTTGGCAAATAATGTTGATAAATTGCCTTTGCTACTTCGGCATCTTCACCACTAGCTAAGGCATATTTTTCTCCCATAATGCCTTGCAATTCCGGGAACTCATATACCATTTGAGTTACCAAATCTGCTTTACATAATAAAGCGGCACGTTGGATTCTTTGGCTTTGATTTTCCGCTAGTTCTAATTGACTGCTAATTTGCTCGGCGATTTTAACTATTCTATCTACCTTGGCACGCACCGAACCCAATTCTTCTTGAAAAGTGACTTTTTCTAACTGGGGTAAAAAGCTCTCTATTGGCTTAGTTAAATCAGCTTCGTAGAAAAATCTACCATCAGCTAATCTGGCACGAATTACCCTTTCATTTCCAACAGCAACAATATCTGATTTCTTGGGATCGCCGTTAGAAATGGTGATGAAGTTGGGTAATAATTCTTGCTCAAAACTCCCTGGTTTGAATACAGGAAAATAACGTTGATGAGTAACCATCACTTCCGTAATTACCTCAGTTGGTAATTCCAAAAATTCTGGTTCAAATTTACCAACAACTGCGGAAGGATATTCTACAAGGTTGGTTACTTCCGCTAACAAATCGGGGTAAATTACTGTATACCCGCCTAAATTCTCTGCGACTGCATTTACTTGTTCTTTAATCAGATTTACCCGTTCTTCTGGATCAACGGTGACATAAGCAGACTTGAGGGCGGTAACATAATCAGTAGCTTGGGCAATTGTCACAGGTTCAGGATGTAAGACCCGATGACCTTGGGAAATGCGATCGCTCTGAATCGTTTTAGAACCATTCACTAATTCTAAAGGCAGCACCGTTTCATCTAACAAAGCTACCAGCCAATGAATTGGTCGGGAAAACCTCGCATCCCCATTCCCCCAACGCATCAACCGCTTACCTTCTAAACCCCAAATCCACTGGGGAACAAGTTCTGTCAAAATTTCCGCTACAGGACGACCGGAAATTCTTTTTTGCACAAATACAAATTCCCCTTTGTCAGTAGGGCGAACAGACAGCGCATCCAGTTCCACACCTTGCTTTTTGGCAAAGCCTGCTGCTGCTGCTGTTGGCTGACCATCTTTAAAGGCGGCTTGGGCGGGAGGCCCTTTAATTTCTTCTTCTCGATCTGGTTGCTGCGATGGTAGCCCTTTAATCAATACCGCCAGCCGCCGGGGAGTACCGTATATCTGGACACTTTCGCCCTTGAGGCTGTTTGCTTCCAGGCTTTGGGGAATGCGTTCCTGCCATTGCACTAAAGCATCACTGAGAAAACTTGCAGGTAGTTCTTCTGTACCAACTTCTAATAGAAACCCAGGCATAGGACACTGTTTTCAACTTTGCGTAGCTCAACTTTATCAGTTATTCTCAGGCGATCGCTCGTGATTTTTAGCTGAATTGGTCATCGAAGAGAATAAGGGGAAAACCCCATAGTTAACAATTCAAAATTCCACATTAAAGACATTTTGTCTGCGGCAGGCTATGCAAATAGACGATTACTTAAACTCCTACTGTTAGAAGATCCCCTAGAGTAACTGGGCTACGTGAAAACGTAGGGATTTCAAATCCTTTAATTTACGATAAATGAGGAATGGAAGTTAAGCCAGAGTGGATTGCATACAAAGGAGCGTAGACGCAGAGAAGTTTGTCGTCAGACATCACTATAGACTTGACCTTTTATGCAAAACTTTATAAAACAAGTGCTTCTCTTCATAAATTCATTATATTACATCGTGTATTCTATGCGGTATTTACGGATATATATTTCTATCGTAAGCTTAGTGTTGATTGATGCATTGATATATGCATCATGACAATCAACTTTGGATTTATGACCATGAAAAATATTTTCGCCAAAATCACCGCGATCGCAGCAATCGGTGTTGCGATCGCTACTATTGCTAACAATCCAGCCCAAGCTATTGAATTAAACTTTAACTGGCAAGGTAATGCTGGTTACTCAGCAACAGGTTCATTCAGCTACGACGAAACTACAGCACCAACAATCATTTCAGAAGCTGGTAGTGGAGCCACCAACTTTTTACAATCCTTGAATGTCTCCTTCTTAGACCCATCTAAAAATCTTCTGGGAACCTATAACACCGTTAGTGGTGGAGTATCAGAATCTAGCTTTTTTGCTTTCAATTTTAATACTTCCACTCAGACATTATTTGGTTCCTTTGATGTCGCCGGAGGAACGGGTGTAATTGGAGAATATTTCTTTCAGGGAACGGTTGGCAACTCTTTGCTATTACGTCAGGATGTCGATCAACAGGGAACGTCAACAACACTAGATCAAAATTCTGGCTCTATTCAAGTCTCCAAAGTCCCCGAACCTGCCTCTCTCTTGGGTTTGCTAGCATTTTCTGGGTTGGGTGTAGCTTCAACTTTCAAGAAAAAGCAAGCCTCTTACTAGAAATTAGGGTCTTCTAGTCAGAGCTTGCCAAATTTACTGAATCTCTATTCTAGCCCTACTAGTTCAGTTAACTAGTGGGGTTATCATATAACCTCATTAGAAATATGAGTGAAATTAATTTTTCTTTTACCTCAGCATTTATTATCTCAAGACTTAACACTGTTTTGGTCAGTGCCTTTGAACTACTCAAAAAGTGGGATTTTGCTTAATGAATACTATACTGATGAGTTGGTTAAAAATACTTCATGTGCCAGTTGAAAAGGCGGAATGAGGGTTATATGCATAATAGTGAATATAATGTTACAATTCACCAAGTGTAAATTTAGGCATTAGTTCGTAAATAAAAAGACCAACCCTTGTCATAATCACCAAAAAATCAAGTTTATATTTATCAATAATCTTCTCCGTTTATACAAAGTCATATATTGATTTTTAAGTGTTTTATGCCGGACAAAAATTGCCTTTTGACAACCACAAAGAAAATTTATAAGCAATGTTTAACACATTTTTTTTAATTAAACAATTTAACCAGTCAAAATACAGCATTTATAAATAAATGAAGTAATAAAATGCAGAGATACAAATCAGATATAAACCGTTTTTACCTCTGCTTACTGCCTCTAAACCTATAGCTTTTGCTTTATGCAAAATAAAACGCTGTAAGCAATAAAAATAGAAGCCCCTACTGGCTATTAATAAGTAATTCGATCATCTCATGCTATCTTCACAAAATTCACAAATAATTCATGCATATTCTGATTTATTCCTACAACTATCATCCAGAGCCAATTGGAATTGCTCCGTTAATGACTGAATTGGCAGAAGGACTAGTCAAGCGAGATCATAAAGTGCGAGTGATTACGGGAATGCCCAACTATCCTCAGCGCGAAATTTATGATGGGTATCAGAATAAATGGTATCTTACTGAACAAAAAAATGGTGTGACTATTCAGCGAAGTTACGTCCGTATCAAGTCTAAACCTAAGCTCGTGGATCGGTTGTTGCTGGAGTTGAGTTTTGTTTTCACGAGCTTACCCCAAGCCTTTAAAGGTGGGCGACCAGATGTGATTATCTTAACAGTCCCGCCGCTACTAGGTACGTTGCCAGCAACAATATTGGGCTGGTTATACAATTGCCCAGTAGTTCTAAATGTGCAAGATATTTTACCAGAAGCGGCTGTGCGTATCGGGCTATTAAAAAACAAATGGATGATCCGAACTCTTGCAGCTTTAGAGAAATTTGCGTATCGGACTGCACACACTATTAGTGTGATCGCTGATGGGTTTCGTGAGAATTTAGTAAATAAGGGAGTACCTGTTAATAAAATCGTTTGTATTCCCAATTGGGTAAATGTAAATTTCATTCGCCCGTTACCGAAACAGAGTAACTCCTGGATATCTAACCATCAACTAGATGGGAAATTTGTAGTACTTTATTCAGGCAACATTGCTCTAACGCAAGGTTTAGAGACAGTAATAGAAGCAGCCGTTTGTTTACGTCATATCAAAGATATTGTTTTTGTTATTGTTGGCGAATCAAGAGCATTGCAAAGGTTGCAGGAATATTGTCTATCAAATGGAGCAGATAATGTTTTGCTACTACCGTTACAGCCGCGAGAAAAACTACCTGAAATGCTAGCAGCTTCTGATGTTGGGCTAATTGTGCAAAAGCACAATGTGATTTCGTTCAATATGCCTTCAAAAATACCACTTTTGTTGGCGAGTGGTCGCCCAATTGTGGGTTCAGTTCCCGCCACTGGTACTGCTGCTAAAGCGATCGAACTCAGCGGTGGTGGGATAGTTGTTGAACCAGAATCGCCCCAGGCAATGGCCGCTGCGGTGCATGATTTATATGCTAATCCGGCTCTAGTAAGGAAACTAGGTAAGACAGGAAGACAATTTGCCGAAGAAAACTATTCTTTAGAGCAAGCGCTCGATCGGTATGAGTGGCTTTTTTCTCATATTGTTACTAACCGAAAATCAACTGTGGGAATTTTACCGAAATTCGATTCTAAGAAATCAGTTGTGGATGGTTGAAGGGGATTGAGGATTTCTCACTCGTTAGCTACCCAGACAAAACCCCGATTGGGATAAATTAACTCACCCGAATGGGTGATTTAAAGATCAACCGATCGGGTGAACTAACTGTAGGAAGTTGAGACTACTTAAAAATAGGAATCTAGAGAACACTAGCTGATTGCACGTCGTTCTTGGTGAGGATAACTTGATGAAACTTGCAACTTTGATTAAGACAGCTGAATTAATCAGTGTAGGCGTACTCCTGCAAAGAATCAAAGCTACTCCTAGCGTGTCGCAGACAAGCGTCTCCTAAACAAGGCATTGCTCTAGACTTTTTTCTTCCTTAAGATCAGTATTCACTAATACTTAAGGGCGATAAACTCATCTGTAACTTATACCAATTTCGTTTACTATGTGGTTATAATGCAAGCAAGTGCTTGCAAACACTCATAAAAAACTTAGCATCAAGTACGGCACAAACTTATGCACCCTTGATCTAGTCAGCAACTAAGGTATTTGCAACGACAAGTTTAACCACGGTGACAACGCGAGAAATTACTCGTGTTGCTGCGGTCAACGAGGTAAATTTATTTTTACCGAAGCGATCGCTTTACAGGTAGAAGCTTTAGCTACAACAATACGAACCGTGCTTTAGCTCGGAGAGAAAGCACTGGGTTTATACTGACTAACAAAAAACTATAAATTACACTTTAAGAAATTGAACGGAGTTAAGTAATGTACAAATCAACCATAATGTGCTGAACAAAATTGCTTCATTTTAGGTGCTAGACATCGTGAGCGATCGCCCAAATACCCAAATATATTTGTCACCAACATAGAAAAAAAGGCTAAAAAACTATTCAAATAATGCTTTTTTAGCGAAGAGTAGATTGCCCAAGTCTAAATCCACAAGACGAGAAAACGAAGATGTCCCATTCTGAGTTCCCTGACTCTCCCTTACCCATTGAAATAGAACAGCCTGCTGTTACTGATTCTAGTCAAGAGTCGCAACAATTACCACAGCGATCGCCTCAGCCACCTCAAAAACGTCGTTGGCCCCTACTATTAGGAATCGTCTTATTAATTGGAGGTGTAGGTTTTGGTTGGCGCTGGTGGCAAACTAGTAATGCTAGGAATGCACCAGGTGGTGCTGAAGCAAATGCTAGTCAACCTAGAGCAGTTCCAGTCAAACTAGCCACAGTAAAAACTGAAACCGTTCAAGAAAGTTCGGAGTTTATTGGCTCCTTAGAAGCTCCACGTTCAGTAATCATTAAGCCACAGGTTGAAGGGCGAATTACCGAGATTTTCATCCAAGAGGGCAACCGCGTTCAACAAGGACAAGTCATTATTAGTCTGCAAAGTGATAATGTCCAAGCTCAATTATTACAAGCTAGAGGCTCACTGCAACAAGCCCAAGCACGTCTTGCTGAACTCCAAGCAGGTACACGACAAGAAGAAGTTGCCCAAGCTAGAGCGCTGTTAGCCCAAGCCCAAGCTCGCTTTAGAGATGCTCAATCGGGATCGCAACCAGAAGAAATTGCTCAGGCTGAGGCGCAAATTCAGTCAGCTAAATCTGATGTGGAACTAGCACAGTCACGCGCCAAACGATACGCACAATTGAGAAAAGAGGGCGCAGTTTCCCAAGATACCTTAGAAGGATATGTCAAAGAACAGCAAAGCGCTGAAGCTGCCCTTGTCGTAGCCCAGAAACGCTTAGATCAACTCCGCCAAAGCAGAAGATCGAGTATCAATGAGTTAGCTGGTGCTTTGGAACAACAGAAACAAAACTTAAGGCAACTAGAAAATGGTTCGCGCCCAGAAGAAATTGCCCAAGCGCGATCGCAAGTAACTCAAGCAGCTGGACAACTCCAAGCTGCTCAAGTCCAATTGCAATACACAAAAGTTCTGGCACCTTTCACTGGTACTGTTGGCGATATTCCCACAAAAGTGGGAGATTTTGTTGAAAGAGCAGACCAGCTTACTACACTTACTAGAAACGACTCTTTAGAACTGAATATTTCCGTTCCCCTAGAAGAAGCCAGAAAGTTACGCTTAGGATTACCAGTGCAAATGCTGAACGTCCAAGGGCAACCCGCAGCAAGGGGTAAGATAAGTTTCATTTCCCCAGATGCCAGTTCAGATTCGCAGACAATTTTGGTGAAAGCTAACTTTGGTAATTCTAGAAGTCAACTGGTAAATCGCCAATCAGTGCAAACCAAAGTGATCTGGAATGAACGTCCAGGAATTTTAATTCCAGTTACAGCAGTATCTCGCCTGGGTGGAGAAACTTTTGTATTTGTGGCTCAAGCACCAACAGAAAAGAAAGCTGAAGCACCAACAGAAAAGAAAGCTGGAGCACCATCTTTAGTTGCTCAACAAAAACCAGTGAAATTGGGAGCTATTGAGGGAAATAATTATCAAGTTATCGAAGGACTAAAAGCTGGAGACAAAATTGTTGTTTCTGGTATTCTCAACCTAACTAATGGCGCTCCCATCACTCCAGCACCGGAACAAGTGGGTAGTATTCAGAAGCCTTAGCTGAAGGGGGTAGGGAGGAGGGAGCAGGGGGAGAACTCGTAACTCCTAACTCTTCACTCAGCACTCCTAACTCAGCACTCGGAACTGTTTTACCCAATGCCCCATTTCCCATTCCTCAATACCTAATGCCAAATACCCAAAGCCTAATTTTTAAACTATGTTTGTTGACTTCTTTATTAAGCGACCAATTTTTGCATCGGTCTGCGCGATCATCATCCTTTTAACAGGATTAATTAGTATTCCCTCACTACCGATCGCCAGATTCCCAGAAATTAGTCCCACCCAAATCACTGTAACTTCCAACTATAGCGGAGCTAGTGCCGAAGTCGTAGAAAGCGGAGTGACAAATATCTTAGAAAGGCAAATCAACGGGGTTGAGGGACTAAGATATCTCACTTCCAGCAGCAGTAACGATGGTACTAGTACCATTACAGCCACCTTTGATTCATCGCGCGATAAAGATATTGCAGCTGTGGATGTGCAAAATCGTGTTTCTGTTGCCCAACCACAACTACCAGACTCTGTGCAACGCACGGGAGTGCGAGTATCGAAAGAATCTAGTAACATCCTCTTAGCAATTGGTTTATTCGCTGAAAATAAAGAGTACGACAATACATTCTTAAGTAACTATGCCGACCTTTACTTAGCAGATGCCTTAAAAAGAGTCAAAGGCGTGAGCAACGTTCAAATTTTTGGTGAACGCCGCTATGCAATGCGTTTGTGGTTAGATCCAAGCCGCCTAGCCAATCGGGGGCTAACAACTCAGGATGTAGCCAATGCTTTATCTGAACAAAACTTGCAAGTTGGTGCAGGGAGAATTGGACAAGAACCTGCTCCTGAAGGACAAAGGTATCAACTTGATGTGCGTGCTGCTAGCCGATTAGCAGAACCATCAGAATTTGAAGAAATTGTCCTCAAAACTGGAGATGATGGCACATTAGTCAAGCTCAAAGATGTTGGTAGAGCAGAACTGGGTGCAGAAAACTACAGTTCATTTCTACGATTTCGTGCTAACGATGCTGTCGGTTTAGGGATTTATCAGGTTCCTGGTAGTAATGCCTTGGATGTAGCTAAGGGAGTCAAAGCCGAAATTGCGCGATTGGCTCCAAGTTTTCCCCCAGGCATGAAATATCAGGTAGCTTTTGACACAACCATGTTTGTCGAAGAGTCGATGGCAGAAGTGCTTAAGAGCCTGATTGAATCGGTGGTGCTGGTTGTAATTGTAATTTTTGTGTTTTTGCAGGACTGGCGAACTACGTTAATTCCCGCAATTACTATTCCGCTTTCCTTCATTGGGATATTTGGCTTCGTCAAAGTTTTTAACTTTTCAATTAATAGTTTGACTTTGTTTGGTCTGACTTTAGCATCAGGGATGGTGGTAGATGATGCGATCATTGTAGTAGAGCAAATCAGCCGTTTTATTCAGGATAAAGGAATTAGTCCTCGCCGAGCCGCCAGTGAATCAATGGCGGAACTTTTTGGGGCGGTTATTGCAACTTCACTAGTATTGATGGCGGTGTTCATACCAGTGGCGTTCTTTCCGGGAACCACAGGCGCACTTTATCGGCAATTTGCGCTGACGATCGCCTTTTCCATTGGAATTTCAACTTTTTTGGCTTTGACTCTGATACCTTCTTTGTGTGGCGTGTTGCTGCGTCAAGGACAAAAACCTTCGGGCTGGCTGGGTTGGATTTTTGGCCAGATAAATCGCTTTCTCGACTGGGTACAGCATAGTTATAAGCGATCGCTTACCTTTCTCGCACGCATCAAAAGTATTGTAATTGGGTTGTTTATTGTTTCCTTGGGAATGACTGCTTGGCTGTACATGACAGTACCGACAGCTTTTCTACCCGATGAAGACGAAGGTTACTTCATCACAATTATCCAAGGGCCGCAAGGGGTTTCGTTGCAATATACCAGCGATGTGATTGCACAGGTAGAAAAAGAAATTCTGAAAATTCCTGAAGTCGTGGGGACTTTTGCGATCGGAGGATTTGGTTTTAGTGGTAGCACCGCCAATAGTGGCATCATATTTACCACTTTAAAATCATGGGATGAGCGCTCAAAACCCGATCAATCAGTACAGGCGATTATTGGCAGCTTGCAAGGGAAGTTGATGGCAATCCCAGAAGCCAGAGTTTTCCCGGTGAACCCGCCCCCAATTCAGGGTTTAGGCAACTTTGGCGGCTTCGTCTTTCAACTGCAAGACCGCAGAGGTAACAGTGGCTTAGAAAATTTGGTGCAATCGATGGGTAAGTTGCTAGGTAAAGCTAATCAAACACCAGGATTACAAGCTGTATTTAGTACCTTTGCCGCAGATACACCACAATTGCTTGTGGAAGTAGACCGCAATAAAGCCAAATCATTGCAAGTTTCCATAGATGATGTCTTCAGTACTTTACAAACTGCTTTGGGATCGCAATATGTAAATGATTTCAATCTCCAGCAGCGCAATTATCGTGTGTATCTCCAGGCAGATCAACAGTTTCGTTCTAATCCAAAAGATATTGGTAAACTATACGTTCGTTCTCAAAAGAATCAAATGATTCCTTTAAGTAACTTAGTCACAGTTACTTCGACGGTGGGAGCGCAAACTATCAATCACTACAATCTCTTCCGCTCAATTGAAATTAATGGTGCCGCCGCCCCTGGCTCTAGTTCTGGAGACGCAATTAAAGCAATGGAACAAGTTGCTAAAGAAGTTTTACCAGCAGGTTATGGCTATCAATGGTCAGGGACTGCATTAGAAGAAATAGATTCTGGTGGTTTAGCACCCCTGATCTTTGGATTAGGATTGGTATTTGTATTTTTGGTACTAGCTGCTCAATACGAAAACTACATTGACCCCTTTATCATTTTGTTATCAGTTCCCTTAGCTATTTTTGGAGCGCTTGTAGCTCAATCGTTACGGGGTTTTTCTAATGATGTTTACTGTCAAATTGGTCTAGTAATGTTGATTGGTTTGGCTAGTAAGAACGCTATTTTGATTGTGGAATTTGCTAACCAATTGCGAGATCAAGGTCTTTCGATGACTAAAGCAGTAATTGAAGCTTCACAAGAACGGTTACGTCCAATTTTGATGACTGCCTTTGCTACTCTTTTAGGAATTTACCCCTTGGCTAATTCCACAGGTGCAGGAGCAGGAAGTCGCCAATCTTTAGGAACAGCAGTTTTTGGTGGAATGTTAATTGCGACTTTTTTAAGTTTGTTTGTAGTGCCAATCTTGTACATCGTCATTAAGACGACAACAGAGCGCTTTATCAAACCAAATCGGCACCAAGAAATATCAGTAGAAGCTGCGTCATTGAATGGTGGTAGCACTGCTGTATATTCAACAAAAGCTGAAGATTGATTATCTTTCGTTATCGATTGAAGCAAATCAATTTAGGGTCTTGCAAAAAAGAAAACTACAGAAGCGATCGCTAAGTAAATATCAGATGTCTGGTTTAGCACACCCTATTCTGAAGATTACTGAAACCTTCTACAAATAAAATGAATTAAACAGCAAGAGAAAAAAGTTTAATTTGTAGACCGATTGCAAAAATTCCACAATGCCCTCAAAATTTCCATGTGGGCACAATACGGTTCGGATAAGCATTTTTCACTTTCCTTATGATCTGGGGAATGGGTTTGCGGGTAAAGGGGAAAGGATGTATTCAAAACCCTTCCCCTTTCCCCTTTACCCTTTAACCGAACCGTATTGCATGTGGGCATAATGACAAACCAGAATGTACAGTACAAATGTACGCTGAAATCAAGAAAATGGTAACAATAGCAGTCAATCCCTATCTCGATGGCAATTTTGCTCCAGTCCATGAAGAAATCACCACCGACAAATTGCCAGTCATCGGTGAATTACCCCTTGATCTATCAGGGATGTTTGTGCGGAATGGCCCTAACCCTCAATGGACGCCTATCGGTCAATACCATTGGTTTGATGGGGATGGGATGTTGCATGGTGTGCAAATTAGCAACGGCATAGCCACTTATCGTAACCGCTACGTCCAGACAGCCGGATGGAAAAAAGAACGAGAAGCGGGTAAAGCTATCTGGACTGGGTTGTTAGAACCACCACAAATGGATAATCCCCACGGTCGCTACAAAAATACTGCCAATACTGCTTTAGTGTGGCACGCTGGTCAGATGTTGGCGCTGAACGAGGGAGGTAAACCTCACGCTATTAAACTGCCTGAATTAGAAACCATTGGCGAGTACACCTACAATGGCAAGCTGGTTTCTTCCTTCACAGCGCATCCCAAGGTAGACCCCGTTACAGGGGAAATGATCTTCTTTGGCTATTCTCTGTTTGCGCCACCGTATCTGAAATATAGTGTGGTCTCAGCAGAAGGCGAACTGTTGCGGACAGTGCCAATTGAACTGCCAATAGGCGTGATGATGCACGATTTTGCCATCACTGAAAACTACACAATTTTCATGGATTTGCCACTGACTTTTAACCCAGAGCGATTGCAACGGGGAGAAGCTTTAATGATGTTTGAGCGTGATCGCTCTAGTCGTTTCGGTATCGTACCACGTCACGGTGACAACAGTAATATCCGCTGGTTTGAAAGTCCCGCTTGCTACGTCTTTCATACCCTCAACGCTTACGAAGAGGGAGACGAAGTAGTGCTGATTGCCTGTCGCATGAGTTCTACAACTGTTTTGAGTTCTGATGATTCGCAACCCGATCCAAACGCAAATATTCCCCGTTTGTATCGCTGGCGATTTAACCTCAACACTGGTTCAGTGCGTGAAGAGATGTTGGATGATGTCGCCTCGGAATTTCCCCGCGTCAACGAAAATCGATTGGGGCGACAAAACCGATATGGCTACACTAACAAAGCTGCAAACAGTCCCGTACCTTTATTTGACGGTATCATCAAATACGACTTCAGCAATGGAAAATCCCAAATACATGAATTTGGACAGGGACGCTATGGCGGTGAAACTGTGTTTGCGCCGCGTCCTGGTGCAACGGCTGAGGATGATGGTTGGCTGATGACTTTCGTCCACGATGAGAATTCAAACACTTCAGAATTAGTAGTAGTGAATGCTCAAGATACAACGGCTGAACCTGTAGCGCGGGTGATAATTCCCCAACGAGTGCCTTACGGGTTTCATGGTGCTTGGTTTGCCGAGGAATAGCTAAATAGGCAGTTAGAAACCGCGTCTACACAGACAAAACCCGCCTAAGCGGGTTTCAAATTCTTTAGCAGGTGAACTTGGTTTGTGTAACCGCGATTTCTAATCGCCAGGTAGAATCCTCTCTATTGCCGATCGCAAATTATTTTTCCTTATATCCGCCAGCATAGTTAATCACGCAGATTGTTCTATATGATTTGTGAGTTCCATAAGCAACACCAGAGACTTTAAAAGCGCTGTTAAAAATGTTTTTTCGATGGCCGCGATCGCGCACACCATCATCAATAATTAATTGCATGACAATATCTTGAGCGGTGTTTGGGCCATAACTGATATTTTCACCTGCGGTTGTTTGCCATGTACCATAGCGGTTGATGCGAGTAAAAGGGTTGCTACCATCGCTACCATCATGACCTATAGCACCTTTTGGACCTTGGTCTTTTACGTGGTCTTTTGCTCCTAAAGACATACCCTTAGATGCACTCAAGGCTCCTATAGGACGTGCTGATTTGAGAAATGCGATCGCTTCATCAACTGCTTTGACTCCTTCTTGAGTTCGCAGATAAGTATTATTAGAAATTTTGACTCGGTTCCCCTCAAAGCGCTTTTTATAGTTTTCCAGAATGGGGAGGTATGCTTTAGGATTTTTTCTTACCTTATTGGTTTCAACAATTACCTGTTGTTCCAACGGTGAAAGGTAACTAGCCTTTGCTAATAAAGTTGGACTAGTTTGTACTGCTGGGTTAGAGTTGGCTACAGATGGGTTAGATTGAAGCAGTTGATTTGAGCAGCCCAATACCAAGCTAATTGGCAAAAATACCCAAAAATTCATGCGACGCATCGATTACCTCACAATTTTTCTATGGATTAATTTAGTGAATTAGAAGAAATAAGAATTTTCAACGCACAGATAAGTCTGTATACGCTTCTGCCATTAGAAACGATATCAGAGCTTAAGCAAGTTTGCTAAAGAAAGCGCAGATTAACGCGCCAATAATATTGATAAAGTTGCGATTGCCTTTGTTCCTAGAGTGTTACAATCTATCACTTAACACCTGTTGTAACATTGAAAACACTAAAACGTAAATAATAACAAAAATCTTTTTTACACTTTCAGAAACCAGCGTTGCCGATACATCAGAAAACCAACAGCCCACCACAATAACACGGTGACTAAGGCAAATAACAGGGAACCATTCAGCACACCCGCCCAAGATGCGAAAAAATTCTGGTAAATCCAATTGTAGGTACTAGGAGCGTCTTTGCCAGTGCCAATAGTAGTTTTGACTAAAATTTTAATTAACAAAACCGAGGCAACGAAAAGAGCGATCGCATTTAAGCCCATAATTTCAAAAGGTTTACTCCAACGACGCATCAGCCGTACTTCGATAAGTTCATAACAAGTTGCTAGTAATAGTAACGCCCAACCTGTTGTAAATACTACATAAGAACTTGTCCACAGCTTTTTGTTAATTGGGAATGTCCACCCCCACGCCCAACCGATAATTAAGCAACCGACTCCAAATAATCCTAAACCGATACTTGTACGTGAATGTACAGGTTGACTGCGTACCCATTGGCCTGTGAAGTAGCCAGCTAGGACACTTACTATCGCGGGAATAGTACTGAAAAGCCCTTCTGGATCTCCCATAAAGTTGAAACCATCGCCCTTGTATAAATGTGCTTTGGAAATAATCAGGCGATCAACATAAGCTCCGAAATTACCTTCTCGCGTCAAAACTCCCGCACCATGCTCCGGTACTGGTACATACATCATCGTTAGCCAGTAGCCAATGAGTAGCACTGCTGCTAGTATCCATTGACCTTTGCGCAGAAGGTTGAGAACAGCTAGGGAAGCCAACAGATAGGTAAGGCTGATGCGCTGCAACACTCCCATAATGCGGATACTACTCAAATCAAAAGTCCAAATACCTTGATTCCAAAAGCCATTTAGTAGTAATCCCAAAGCAAAAAGAATAGCAGCGCGGCGCAATATCCGCCAGTAAACAGCTGAGGTTGGTTTATTGCCTTCGCTGTATTTTGACAGCGAGAAAGTCATTGCTACACCGACAATGAAGAGAAAGAAGGGAAATACCAAGTCCGTTGGTGTGCAGCCGTGCCAATCGGCGTGAGCTAAGGGAGGATATACATCATCTGCGACACCCGCCATATTAACGAGAATCATTCCAGCGATGGTAATGCCGCGAAAAACATCCAGTGAAGTCAGGCGCATAAGCGGAATTTTATGTTACATGAGTATCTAAAGTACTCCGCTTGACGCAGGTAAGCAAGGAAAATTTATCGGTCTATTTACCAAATATAGTTTTTCATCAAGGTTCCTGCCCATACTATCTTGTATGAATCCCCACGCGAGACTACATTTGTCTTATAAGGAGTGACAGGCGTGCTGGCGGAACTGCCCATAAGTTATTTGTATCTCCCGAAACTCTTTACTAGTAAGGGATTTAAAAAATTTTATAGCAACCTGCTCATGCAGTGAACAATTTTCCTGTTGACAAGCAAAAAGTTTCAGTTACCCTGAATCAGATGCAAATGCTAGACAGCGAACGCTAGAACACTAATGCGATCGACAGCGTAAGCAAAGTACTAGAGGGTTTGTAGTAAGCAGTTTGGTGCTTAAAAAATAAGGACTAAAGCTCTTACTACGAGCCTGTACTTATTTTTCAGCCAGAATCGCGTAAATTTCCCGTTTAACTTGCTCTAAAAGCTCGCGCACCCGATTTATCCGCTCCATATTGCCACTACGAGCAACCTGCACCACCGCAGCAGCTAACTCTGTGGCGGCATTCCGCAACTCAATAAACTCTTGGGGCTTACCTGTAACAAAACTTTTGAAGGTATCCCAAGGAGTATCTGAAGGTTCTTGTTGGGTACGTTCTGCCAATAATTGTTTACCTTCATCCGTAATCGTATAAATCCGCTTGCCTCCTTCCTGTGCGCTCTTAAGATAACCACCTTCTTCCAGCAATTGGAGTGTTGGATAAACTGAGCCAGGACTGAGGCGACGGAAACCACCATAGCGAGTTTCCATCTCTTTAATCAGGTCGTAACCATGACTAGGATGCTCGGATAACAATTCCAGCAGAATGAACTTGATGTCACCCCGACGAGTCCGGTATTCATCTCCCCAACCACGACCAAACATTTCATTATCAAAGCGTTTGTCATGATGTCTACCATGATGCTTGCCATGTTGAAACCAAGACCTGACAAGCAATGAATCCTCTTCGCTAACTCCTGCCCATGCAGGTGCGCCAAAACGTGACCGAAAATGTCTAAACATAAGTAAATCTCAAATCAACTTTCTCTAATATACGATATATCGGAATATATCACGATATATCGGAATGGAATTTTGATGAAGATTTGTAACGAAAGCAACTTCGACTAGCGAAGAGTCTGCACTTGTTCGATAAAAGACTCTACTCATTGCAAAAATGCTTAATCTACGATTAAACGCCGTAGTTTAAGCATTTTTACTTAATATTATTGAAGTAATAGGTGTAACAAAGAGTTCACTCGACAGAGAAAACCCTGTATCTTTATATGGTTTGGTTTTTTCGTGCCAACTTACTTAATAAGCTAACGTGCCTACATATTGCACTATTTTCCGTGTAGACCGTCATTAGTCATTAGTCATTTGTGTTTACCAATTGGACTTTGGACAATTGACTTAGGACAACCTCACCAGTTGATGTGCAATCTTATTTGCGTAACAGCTTATATCTTGTATTTCTAGATAAAATATGTAGAAATACGAGATATTTTAGTTAATATTTTCTTGAGATCGGTGCTAATTACAGATGTGAATATAATAATTTATTGCTAATTAAAATTATTAAAACTAATTTTTTAAATTTATAAAATACTTTATTTTTTTGTATAGATTGTGAACTTAACTTGGGAATACTAAGTGTGAGCAAAGTTAAAATTATACATAAGTTTATAATTGTTTAACTTTTTCTATTAGCATTCGCTGCTAAATAATCTAGATTCCATCTTTAAACCACAGTAGGGAACTAATCGGGTTCAATCGAAGCTGACTAAGTTCTCTCAAAACTGTCATTGACCCCAACAACAGTTTATTTACACTTGCTTGATTCGTATATCCCGTTTAGTTAAGAATGACTTTAGGTTTAATACTATTCGGATAATATAACCCCGCCTAGATTTAAGGGAGTGAAGGAAAAATAGTCTCCCTTTTAAAGAAAGCCAGTGTGTTGCGAACTTTCCTAAATTTATAGGGACAGGCGTCAGCTTTGCTGACTACCAGTTTTCTATTCAAGAAAAGCTGATTAAATATTTTTGTTTTGGTTGAGATAACAATGTTAGTAACTGACAGTGGTGAACGTGGTAGTGGCAGATAGAACGAGTGTAAAGTTCTCTCTCGATTATTTGTAGGAATTTTTGACTGTTGCGATCAAAAAACTGAAATCCCTCGTACTTTAATCAGGAGATGAGCTTAAATCGCGGCAATGACTTGGCTAATGGCACAATTAAATGGTGTAAGTTCGACTTGACGAGTGCCTTCATGTCCATAAGTCAAACTCACGCTCAGATAACTATCTGGCTTATAGGGCAATCGTTCCGCCCATTCAACTGCCACAATTCCTGGTATCACTTCAACACCTTCCCAGTAACTTTCTAAATTTAGGGTTGCAACTTCTTGCGGTTCTAAGCGATATAAATCCAGATGGTAAAGAGGAAAGCGCCCTTCCGTGTACTCATTAATCAGCGTGAAAGTGGGACTGACAATGGGTTCAGCAATTCCTAAACCTTTACCAATGCCTTGAACTAAAGTAGTTTTACCAGCGCCTAAATCACCTTCTAGTAAAATTACACTCCCCGGTGTCAGGGATTCGCCAAGAGTAATACCTAAGCGCAGCGTCGCTTCTGTATCTGCAAGAAAAATTTTCATGATTGAGGTATTGGGCATTACTGATTAGTCTAAACAAATGACAAATGACAAATTTTCACCTTCACTTAATTTTCAATTCCCCGTTCGCATAGCGTCTTCGCAGGAGAAGCGACTGACTTCTACCGTACCACCGCAATAACACTTGTGCTAGTTTCTGCGGATTGTGACGTACAAAACCTGTTTCATCTTCATACAAAACATTAGCTAGAACAATCCGTCGTCCTAATTGAGTTACGGCTTCTCTATCGAGGAAAACAGGATGGGAGTTTTGTTGGGCGTAGCGGATAAGTGATTGCTCCGAAGGGGATTTTTTGTGTATTAACACAGCATCGAATAGTCGTCTTTGTCCACAAGCAGCATCAATTGCTCTGATGTGATCGGCAACAGTGTAGCCTTCAGTTTCTCCTGGTTGAGTCATGATATTGCAGATATAAATACGGGGAGCATCTGTTTGAGCGATCGCATCGGCAATTTCTGGTACTAATAAATTAGGAATTAGGCTTGTATAAAGGCTACCTGGGCCAATAATGATATAGTCAGCTTCTTTAATTGCCTTAATAGCTGCTGGCACAGCCGGAGGATTAGCCGGAATGCAGCCAATTTTGACAATTTTACCGCCAGCTTTGGGAATACTAGACTCCCCCTCAATACGACGACCATCGGCTAATTCTGCCCAAAGGCGAACATCACTGAGAGTTGCTGGTAGTACTTGTCCTCGCACAGCTAGAACTTTAGAACTAGCTGCAACTGCTTGTTCTAAATCTCCAGTAATATCACTCATTGCCGTTAAAAACAAATTGCCAAAACTGTGGCCAGTTAACCCATCCCCAGCCCGAAAACGGTATTGAAACAATTCTGTTAATAACTTTTCTTCATCTGCTAGTGCAGCCAAACAATTGCGAATATCTCCTGGTGGTAGCACTCCAAATTCTTGACGCAAACGCCCAGAAGATCCACCATCGTCGGCGACAGTGACAATCGCAGTAATATTAGCGCTGTAGGTTTTCAGCCCCCTCAACAACGTAGAAAGTCCCGTACCACCGCCAATTACCACTATTTTTGGGCCTCGGTACAATCGACGATGGGCCAGCAAGACATCAATAAGTTCCTCTCCGCCTTCTGCTCTTAGTACCTTAGTAATTGAACCTACGGTGCGAGTTTGCCCCCAAAGCAATAACAGCAAGCCGCCAAGCAGCACCAAAGGCCCACTGATATAGTTCGGTAAGAGGTTGGTGATGACTCCCAAGAAACCTCTAACCAACTCAATCATCCAAAAAATTGGGGTCAGCTTAATCCAAATAGCTAACCCCAAACTCGCCAGCAATACACCCCCAACACTAATTAACAACCAACGTTTTACCGATAGTCCAGGGGATAACCATTTGAACCACTGGTTAACCCGATAAGAAGTACGAGAGCGCGACTGCTTTTGCAGGGCGTTGAGGGCTTGTCTGAGAAAACCAATTGACATACCTAATTTGGAGCAGTGCTACAAACAATAATTAACAGAAAATCTACACCGCTTGGTTTAAAAGACCAGGCGTGAAACTATTATATTTATCAATCCTATTAGACTAAGAGCAAGTCGTGAACATTGCCAGGATTTCTAGTTAAACAATACCCTGGCTTGGTAAAAGTGAATTTAATGGAAAAACGAATTTTAGGATTAGATCCAGGACTGGCAATTTTAGGATTTGGGGCGATTAGCTGCACACAAAATCTCAAAAAGGTGCAAGAGACTACAGTAAATATGCTGGATTTTGGAGTAATTAAAACGTCAGCAGATGTAGAAATGGGACAGCGCTTATGTACCTTGTTTGATGATTTACACACCCTGATGGAGGAATTTCAACCAGATTTAGTGGCGATCGAGAAACTATTCTTCTATCGGATGTCAAGTACTATTCTGGTTGCACAGGCGCGGGGTATAGTCATTTTAGTGTTGGGGCAGCGTCGTCTTCCTTATGTAGAGTTTACTCCGGCTCAAATTAAACAAGCTTTAACAGGCTATGGCAATGCTGATAAGTCAGAAGTGCAAGAAGCGGTGGCGCGGGAATTGGATTTAAATGAAATTCCTAAGCCGGATGATGCTGCGGATGCTTTGGCAGTGGCTTTAACGGCATCTTATCAGCTGTAGGTTTTTATCAAAGATTTGGGTTTGGGGACATAATGCTTTCTCTAAAAGCCCATGAACTATCGCCAATACTGGACTCTATTTCAGAAAACGCTCAAGAGCTAGTTCTGATGATGTTGCTCAATGCGATCGCCTCCGGTGGGCGGTTACGCGATCGCAAAAAGTCTTGCTAAATAATTGTAATAATATTTAATATGAGTCTAGGTTGTGTAATTTAGATTAACTATTGCAGAGAAATTCTCTCAGACTGAGTAAAATGACAAATACAACGAGGCAACTATTTTATGGATTAGTTACCCTAGAACTGGAGACTATGTTTTCAGTCCTGAGTTACTTCTGTATTTTGCCTCTGAGGCATATTAATTTAGACCACACCAAATCCTTCATTAAGAGCTCCCACTAATCATAATGGCTGTGATTGAGAAGAAAAGAACTCGCGATCTGCCCCAAATTAACGAACGAATTCGCTTCCCGAAAATTCGGGTCATTGACACTGACGGTGCCCAACTGGGAATTATGCCCCCACTGGAAGCACTACAACTAGCAGAAGAAAAAGAGCTAGATTTGGTGCTAATCAGCGATAAAGCTGACCCGCCAGTTTGTCGGATTATGGACTACGGGAAATACAAGTTTGAGCAGGAAAAAAAGGCGCGGGAAGCCCGGAAAAAACAGCACACGGCTGATGTCAAAGAAGTTAAAATGCGCTACAAAATAGAAGAACACGACTACAACGTGCGTGTTAAGCAAGCAGAGCGCTTTTTGAAAGATGGCGATAAAGTCAAAGCGACTGTGATGTTCCGGGGTCGAGAAATTCAACACAGCGACCTAGCAGAAGATTTGCTTAAGCGAATGGCAACGGATTTAGAGCCTTTTGGTGAGCTTCAACAAGCGCCTAAAAAAGAAGGACGAAACATGATGATGCTCATCTCGCCTAAAAAATAATTCTCTAACTGTTTAATAGACCAAGTTTGAAAATCCCCTGGCTAGAAGTCAGGGGATTTTTTCATCTTTTATTTAAATGCAATATACGCTTTGAGCGCACAGTTAGGGACTTCCAAATAAAAAAAACATCCCAAATTTTCTTGTGGGATGGGTGTCCCCACCCGTCCCAGATTTAGGGCGCTCATATTGCCCGCCCCACAAAATGGATAATTTATTTCTTGGAAGTCCCTTAGCTATGCACTCCTACGAAAGCGTTTAAATTTATCTAAAATCGATAGTCCTGAACGCTGAGTGGGAAACATAATACTCAGTTGCTCAGGACTTTTGCTATTTCCAAAGGATAGAGAGACAAGGAGAGCAAGCAAGGAAGATATATTTCTTTCCCCTCTGCCCCTCTGCCCCTCTGCCCCCCTGCTCCCCTGCCTCCCCATTACGCGGTGATACTACCAGAAAATAAAACTGCATGGAACTGAAAAATCACTGGTTGGCTGCAAATAAAGTTGCTTTACCACGACTACTACAGTGGGTGAATCTCCGACCAGAGGAGAGCGAACGCACCCAGATAATGTTTCTTTTTTACACAATTGTCTGTGTAGGATTGCGGTGGGCAGAAGACAGTACGGTGGCGCTGTTTTTGGATGAATATGGAACTCACCTGCTGCCGTGGATGTATATTGCTAGTGCGGTAATGAGCGCCGGACTGGTTTTTTTATACTCTTGGCTGCAAAAGATTTTTCCCTTACGTCGGGTAATTGTGGCGATCGCACCTTGTATGTTGATGCCATTAGTTTTATTAGTTGTATTACGTTGGGGATCGCATTTTTCCTACCTAGCAGTGATTTCGGCATTTCTGCTGCGGCTGTGGGTAGATGCACTTTATGTGGTAAATGACCTCAACACTTCCATTGTCGCCAATCAAATATTTAATATTCGGGAGATTAAACGGACTTACCCACTGGTGAGTAGTGGGCTTTTAGTAGCAGATGTGATCAGTGGCTTTAGTTTGCCTTGGCTAGTGCAATACACCACGTTGAATAAGATCATCCTCATAGCCTGTATCGTGATTTTATTAGGATCGGGGATTCTATTTTATTTAACTCATCACTATCGAGCAGCTTTCCCTGAAACCCCACAAAGACTAGTTCCTGAACAACAAGCTTCACGAGAGCGTTTCATTAAAAGTCCCCTGAAGCGGTACGTCTGGCAGTTGTTTGCTTTTGTGGGACTGTTGCAAGTTATTGGGTTGTTAATAGATTTTCAGTATCTGCGCGAACTCCAATCCAATTTGAGCGACCGAGAACTTGCGAGCTTTTTGGGTCTTTTTGGTGGGATGTTGGGACTGTGTGAGTTGTTGTTGCAGTGGTTTTTTTCCAGCCGACTCATCGAACGCATGGGGGTATTTTTCACTGCGACGCTTTTACCAATCACCGTCGGCTTTTCACTCCCAGGGGTGCTGGTATTGCTGCATTTAATTCCAGCCATGCAATCGCAAAGTTTTTTCTGGGGTTTAATAATTGTCAAATTCTGCGATGAACTTCTGCGCTACACCTTTGTTATGAGTAGCGGCCCCATCCTGTATCAACCGATTCCAGAGGGAATTCGCAGCCGGATGCAGACTTTATCTGGCGGAACCGCCGAAGCGATCGCCACAGGTTTGACAGGAGCGCTAATTTTTGTAACTATCTTGTTTTGTGGGCGGTTTGTACCCGAACCACTACAAAAATGGGTGTTAGTAGCAGAAACAATGCTGATAACTGGCACTTGTTTAACAGTAGTTTGGGAATTGCGATCGCGCTATGTGGAACTGTTAGTCTTGAGTGTAGCGCGGGGTCACTTGAGTGCAAGCAATGTCGGCTTGCGATTTTTCAAACAGGGTGTAGTCAAAGCTTTAGCAGAAAAAGGTAGTGAGGCTGATAAACGCTCTTGCATTGAACTTTTAGCCCAAATTGACTCTCAAGGAGCGGCGGAAGTTTTAGCCCCGCTACTAGTGAAGTTAACTCCAGATTTGCAGCGCCAAAGTTTGGAAGTGATGCTGATGGGAGGTGTAAATGCGAATTATCTAGCCGCCATCCGTCCTTTGTTAGAAGAATCCCAAGAAACTAACCCCGAAGTTTTTGCCTTAGCACTGCGTTACGTTTGGCTGGCTGAACCAAACCCCAATTTAAGCCTCTTAGAAGGATATTTACACCCCCGGCAAAACTCACTCATCCGCGCCACCGCCGCCGCTTTAGTCTTACGCCAAGGAACGCCCATGCAAAAGGTAGCAGCTACCCAAACCATGCGCCGGATGCTGACTCATAAGCAAGAACGGGAACGGGTGAATGGAGTCAGAGCGCTCAGAGAAGCAGTTTATTTGCAGGCATTGCGGATTCATATCCCGAATTTATTACAAGATGAGTCATTACGGGTGCGCTGTGCCGTATTAGAAATGATTTCAGCCACCCATTTAGAAGAGTATTATTCAGCACTAATTGCAGCACTTTATTACAAATCAACCCGCAGCACAGCCATGTCAGCCCTAGTGCGACTAGAAAATGAAGCCTTAGAAATGCTGTTGCGGTTGGCTACCAATATTTACAAACCAGAAGTAGTGCGGATGTATGCTTGGCGTACCATTGCTCAAGTCGGTACCCAGCAAGCATTGGAAACTTTATGGGAGAACTTGGAAATATCCTGGGGTACTACTAGGGATCATATTCTCCGCAGCTTACTCAAAATCCACAAACAACCAGGAATTAAAGGTTTAGTAGATCGATTTTATGAAAGTCGGGTAGAAAATTTAATTAAGCAGGAATTAAAATTTTTAGGTGAAATTTACGCTGCATATATCGACTTCCAAACACTAGACCAAAAAGAAAATTATCAATCCAATCAGAGGATTGTAATTGTCTCGGAATTATTGCAACGCGCCCTTCTAGAATTGGAATTGGATGTGAAAGAGCGGCTGCTACTATTACTGAAACTGCTTTACTCGCCAGAAAAAATGCAGGCAGCATCTTTCAATCTGCGATCGCTCTCAGTGGTAAACTTAGCCAGGGGGTTAGAAATCTTAGAGCATACCGTAACTTTATCTTCAAAGTCTTTATTGCTGAATATTTTAGATAACCGACCACATGCAGAAAAATTACAATATCTTGTCGAAGCCAAGATCGTAGAATATGAGAACATGGTAGTTAGCGATCGCCTCCACAGATTGCTGATGTTAGGTAATTTCCTTTCTGACTGGTGTCTAGCTTGCTGTTTTCATTATGCTCAAGTAAGTCGCATCCGACTGACCAGTTCTGAGATACTAGTGAGTTTGCGTCATCCCACCGGCTTTGTCAGAGAAGCTGCGATCGCATATTTAAACATGGTTTCATATCGCGTTCTCCTGCAAATCCTCCCCCAGTTACAAAAAGATCCACATCCTTTGGTGTCCGCTCAAGTTAAAGAGTTACTCGAAAAATACCAATTCAAAAATTACAATTAAAAAACCTCTGCGTGAATAATCTTGTGATTTCCATTGCTGCTAAAGGATTCCCAATAAAAAATATCTAATAACTGTGCAAGCTATTCTTAAGCAGAGGGAGCAGAATTACAGCTATTTTCAGGTAAATAGACCACGCGGTAAGGGCACAACAATGCTGTGCCCTTACGATGATGTGGTTCAAATACATGAAAATTGCCCTAATGACAAATGACAAATGACTATTTGTTAACCTGTAAACTGAAGTAAAAATTCAAAGAATATCAGAAATCATGTACGTACTCATCGGTGGAGCAGGCTTAGTCGGCTTAAGTTTAGCGCAAAAACTAGTAGAACTAGGGCATACTGTTGGCGTAATTGATGTTGACCCTATCGCTTGCCGCTACGCGCGCGAACAAGTGGGAGCAATGGCTTTTGAAGGCAGTGCTGTGAGTACAGAAGTATTGTTAGAAGCTGGAATTCGCAAAGCTGGTTCCTTGGCAGCAGTCCTCAGAAGTGATGCCTTAAATTTGGCAATGGTAACTCTTGCTAAACACTACGGCGTCACCCATATTTTGAGTCGAATGCGTCACCCCGATTTTGCCGAACCGCTGCGGATAGCTGGAGCCAACCATATTATCAGTACTGTTGAACTATCAGTTTCAACAATGGTGAACGCCATTGAGTATCCGCAAGTGGAATCAATGATGCATTTTGAGCAGGGACAGATTGAGGTTCTGAAACTTTCCATCCCCAACAATTGCTATGTTGCTGGTCGTAGCGTTGCCGAAATTGCTCAAGATTCCCAATTCCCTACTGGTTCGCTAATTATTGGCTATCAATCCCATCCCCACGAAGATTTGATCATTCCTAACGGTAGTACAATACTGGAACCTCATTCAACTGTGCTGATTGTGACTAAACCAGGATCTTTACATCAAGTTATTGATTTTATTCAACAAAGATGTTGAGCGCAGTTACTAGCTAAACTGCTTATTTGGCGGGGTTAGCTACACATATATAAAAAATTAGTGTAAATAGTTTTAATGAAGCTGTATAAATATATTTATTTAGCGATCGCTGTTATTATTCTTGCATCTTGTGAATCAACACCCAAGTCACAACCCAATGCCATTCCAGCAACCCCATTGCAAAAAACAGTGACGCTGGATAAGAATTTTAAGATAGCCAGCGGTGAAACTCTTTATGTTCCGGTCTACTCTCATATCTATCATCACAATCGTCAAGAGATTTTTGAGTTAGCAGTTACGCTTAGTATTCGGAATACAGATTTGACTAATCCGATTATTGTTACTTCTGTGCGCTACTATAACTCAGAAGGGAAATTAGTTAAGCAGTATTTAGAGCGCCCTATTCAACTTGATGCACTAGCTTCAACAGATTTTTTTATCAATAGAAATGACACCAGTGGAGGTTTAGGCGCCAACTTCATTGTCGAGTGGGTAGCCCAAACAGAAATATCCGAACCGATAGTAGAGGCAGTCATGATTGGTACTGACTTTCAACAAGGAATTTCTTTTATCAGTCCTAGTAGGGTAATTAAAAGTCAAAATAACTATAAGCGATCGCCTTTAAAATAGAAATTTTAAAAAGCTAATTTATCATTTCCTCGTTCCCATGCTCCGCATGGGAATGCATTCATTGAGTCAGAGACTCAATCTTTAGCTGGAGGCAACAGAATCCTAATCAGCCAAAACTCAGAGGTTCATCAACGAAGCTCAAAGGTTCAGCGACAAAGCTCAGAGGTTCAGCGACAAAGCTCAGAGGTTCATCAACGAAGCTCAGAGGTTCATCAACGAAGCTCAGAGGTTCA